>JAPOQB010000542.1 GCA_026710965.1 Deltaproteobacteria bacterium
CCCGGAGCCCCCATGGCCGGCACCGGAACGTAGGGGAAGAATGGCGCCCTTCGACTTCGCTCGGCTCACGCCGAGCTACGCTCAGGGTGAACGGTGTTGGGATCGTTTCCGTTCGCCCTGAGCGTAGCGAAGCGAAGTCGAGGGGCCGGTCCCGAGCCTGCCGACGCGTGTTTCCGATCGGACGGGCGTCGCCTCAAACCCCGAGCGAATCGTCTCGGTAACAGGAGGGTAATACCATGCGTCCATTTCTCGCTGTCTCAGCCACCGTCGTTCTGCTACTGGGGGCGCTGTCCGCGGCCGGCGCGTCGCCCCTCGAAGAGCTGGCGGCCAAGGCCAAGGCGTCGAACCACGTCATCACCATGACCCTGGAGGGGGTGCCGCCGGAGATCATCCGGGCCAAGGAAAAGGCCTTCGAGAAGCGCTTCGGCTTCAACCTGCGCCTGGAATCGGAGCCGGGCCATCACCGCAAGGCTCCGGTGAAGATCATGCAGGCGGCCAAGACCGGCCGTGGCGTCGTGGACATGTGGGACGGCGGACTGCCGTTGGTGCTGCGCATGTTCAAGGCCGGCCACACCCGGCAGCCGCCGTGGGAGGCCATCTACGAGGGCTGGCCGCTGGCGCGAAAGCTCCAGGCCGCCGTCCCCGCCATCAAGAGCGCCGGCGGGGCATCGCTGCGCGACCATTGCCTGCACCACCAGCAAGGGACCTGGACGATCGTGTACAACACCCGGAAAGTGAAGCCCGAAGAGCTGAAGGGGATCCGGTTCGAGGATCTGACCGACGAGAAATGGCGCAACCGGGTGGTCTGGGACGTGCGCGCGCTGGGTTTGTACGTGTTGCCGTTCGCCCCCGGCTGGAGCGAGGAGCGGTTGCGTGTATACGCCCACAACCTCGGCGCCAACGGCGTCAGGCTGGTTTCCGGCGGCACCTCGGGCGTTTTGCAGGCGCTCATCCAGGGCGAGGGCGATATCGCGGTGGCTTCCATGGTCCAGATCGTTCAGCAGAAGACGCTGGGCGCGCCGCTCGACATGACGTTCGCGGGCATGGTGCTGGGTAACCTCACGGTCTCCTGCCTGATCCAACCCGGGGTCAACGATCCGAACATGGCGGCGCTCTACTGGGGCTGGAACCATTTCGACGGTAGCTACACCGAAGCCGCCATCACCGGGGGCGGGGTGTTTCGCATGTACGAGGAAGAGGCGGACCGCCTGCCGTTGGTGAAGCTGGCGCGCCAGCACGGCATCAAGTCGGTGGAGCAGGTTGCCGGACCCCGGACGGAAGCGCAGGCGAAGCTCGCCGGCAAGTACCGGAAAACCGCCATCAACGCCCTGAAGGCCGGCATAGCGAGCAAGAAGAAGATTGCGAAATAGGGCGGTCGAGGCCTCCGGAATGCCGCGGCTCCGAGCGCGGGCGGGTCTGACCGCCCGGGGCCGTGGCGCTTCGGCGGCCGGCGGCAGCCCCGTGTAGCAGCCATGGGAAGCATTGCAGGCGCGCATTCGCAGCCGGCCCTGTCCTGGCTGCGGCAGTTCCGACAGCCCGGCGCCCTGTCCGTGCTCGCGGTGCTGGTGGTGCTGGTCATCGTGCCGCTGTTCTTTATGGTGCTGGCGAGCTTCCGCCCCGAGGGCCTGCTGCCCTTGGAGCCCGGCCCTTTCACAATCGCTCCCTACATCGAGGCCTACACCGGCGCCGATTTCACGCCCATCATACGCGACACGCTCTTGTACGCCGGGTTGGGAGTGCTGTTTGCGCTGCCCATCGCGTTCGCATTCGCGTTCCTCACCGAGCGCACGGACATGCCGTTGCGCAACTCCATGTACGTGCTCATGTTCATTCCCATGAGCACGCCGGTGTTCGCCACCGCGCTGGGCTGGGTGCTGCTGCTGGGACCCCGGGGCGGCACCGTCAATGTCTACCTGAGGATGCTGTTCGGCATCGACACGGGCGAGGGGCCGTTCAACATCTTCAGCATGACCGGGCTCGTCTTCGTCCACGTTGCTCGGCATCATACCGACCATGTGGCTGTTTCTCACCGCCGTCCTGCGCCAGATGGACCCGGCCCTGGAGGAGGCCGCCTCCTCCTCTGGGGCCTCTCGCTGGCAGGTTCTCCGGACCGTAACCGCGCCGCTCATGCGTCCGGGCGTGGCAGCGGTGGGGATCTACTTCTTCATCACCGGGCTCGAGTCCCTGGAGTTGCCGCTGGCCCTGGGACCCACGGCGGGGATCGAGCTCCTTTCCACCAAGATCTTCTTCAGCCTGCTGCCCTCGGCCGACCTGGGCGTGAACTACGGCATCCCGGCCGCGTTCGGCATGCTGGGGCTGGCCATGGGGGTGCTGGGGAGCCTGATCTACATCCGCATGGTGCGCCAGACTTCCCAGTTCGCGGTGATCACCGGCAAGGGCTATCGCCCCAGGCTCATCCCGCTGGGCCGGTGGAGGTACGTTGCCCTGGGCGCCTTGGGACTGTTCATCCTGGTGAAGGTGGTCCTCCCGTTCGCCATTCTCCTGTACGCGAGTTTTCTTCGCTTCTATGTGCCGCCGGTCCTCGAGTACGCCGCCGACATGCGCTGGACCCTACTGCATTATACGCGGCTTTTTGACTACCGCTTTTTCGGCAGTTACTTCATCAACACGTTGATTGTCGCCGTGGAGGCCGCCACCTTGACGATGCTGTTGGTGAGCTTCATCGGCTGGCTCGTGGTGCGGCGCCCTTCAAGACTCACCGACCTCATCAACGTGGTCGCGTTCATGCCCTTGGCCATTCCCGGCGTCATCTCGACCCTGGCGCTCTTTCTCATGTTCCTCGGTACGCCGCTCTACGGCACGCTGATACTCCTTACCCTGGCATTCCTGGCGCGCTATCTGGCCTTCGGCACCCGGCTCATGCATTCGGCCATGCTGCAACTCCATCAGGAGCTGGAGGAGGCCTCACAGGCGAGCGGAGCAAGCAACCTGCAGACATTCTGCCGCATTACGCTGCGTTTGCTGACGCCGGCCTTTCTCAGTGGTTGGCTTTGGGTTCTGGTGCACGCCGCCAAAGACTTTTCCGTCGCGCTATTGCTGGCGTCCGCGGGCAGCGTGCTGGTGGCGAATATTATCTACGAGTCCTTCATCGGCGGGCACTTCAATGAATCCGCGGCCATGCTCGTCGTTCTGATTACGTTCAACCTGATCCTGGTTATCGCGGGGAGAAAATTCATCGGGAGATCCATCGCGCCCTAGTTCGCCGCGTTGGCCCTTGGCCGACGATGGCCTATAGTGTCGGGATGATAGACACACCGCTCTCGGTTCTTGACCTGCCGCCGATCGTCGAGGGCGGCGACGCCCGGCAGGCGTTGCTCAATACCATCGACCTGGCGCGCCATGCCGACGCATGGGGCTACACGCGCTATTGGCTGGCCGAGCATCACAACATGGCCGGTATCGCCAGTGCGGCGACGGCGGTGGTGATCGGCCAGGTCGCCCAGGCGACGGCCACCATCCGGGTCGGCGCCGGCGGGGTCATGCTGGCCAACCATGCGCCGCTCGTCATCGCCGAACAGTTCGGTACCCTGGCGGCGCTTTTTTCAGGCCGGATCGAACTGGGAGTGGGGCGCGCGCCCGGCACCGACCGGTACACCGAGCGTGCACTGCGCCGCACCCTGAACAACAACATCGATGACTTCCCGCAAGACGTGCTGGAGTTGCAGCACTATTTCAAGGAACCGGCCCCGGACCAGTTCGTGCGTGCCGTGCCGGGCGCCGGCCTGAACGTGCCGATCTGGATCCTGGGCTCCAGCCTCTACGGTGCCCAGCTCGCTGCTGCCCTCGGGCTTCCTTATGCCTTTGCCTCGCATTTCGCGCCGGCGGCCCTGATGCAGGCCATCGCCGTCTACCGCCAACGCTTCGAACCGTCGGCCCAACTCGACAAGCCCTACGTCATGGTAGGCATGACCGTCGTCGCCGCGGATACCGACGAGGAAGCCCACTTTCTCAGGACCTCGATCCAGCAGTCCTTCGTCAACCGGCGCCGCGGCATGCGGGGCACGCTGCCGCCGCCGGTCGCCGATTTTGAAGATCAGGTGACTCCGCACGAGCGTGCAATGATGGAGGAGGCCATGTCCTGCAGCGCAGTCGGCGCGCCGGACACGATCGAACGCGAGGTCGCCGCCTTCGTCGAGCGGACCGGCGCCGACGAAATCATGATCACGGCGAACATCCATGATCACGCCAAGCGGCTGCGGTCCTTCGAGCTGGTGGCCGGGATGATGGGCTCCAGCGCCGAGCTTCGGCGAAGAGCCGCGCGCTAGCGTGGCGACAGTCTGCGGTTGATTACGGCCCACTTTTATGGGAATATGGTTCTATGAAGACGACAATTGAGCTGCCCGACGTCATGTTCCGGCAAGCCAAGGCGCTTGCTGCTGCCCGCGGGGTTACTCTGAAGAGGTTCTTCACCGAAGCGCTTGAGGAACAACTCCGGTACTGCACAAGCGAGAATCGCACCGGCAAGGCCGAGCCTCCATGGATGACCGGCTTCGGCGCGCTATCCGATCTTTCCGACGAGACCCGTCGCGTCCTCAGTGTGATCGAGGAGGAGTTCGAGACACTCTCCCCCGAAGATGGCGCATGATCCTCGACACCAACGCTCTGTCCGCTTGGGCAGAGGGACGCACGGGAATCATGGCTCCGCTTCGCTCGGCGGAGCGCCTAGTCGTACCCAGTGTCGTCCTCGGGGAGTACTACTTTGGCATCCGCCAATCACGCCATCGAAGCCGCTACGAGGAGTGGCTTACCAAGTATCTGCCGCTGACCGAAATCGCGACCATCACTTCGGCGACGGCGGATGTTTACGCTGACATCCGGCTGAATTTGAGACGGATGGGCACTCCCATACCGCCGAACGATGTCTGGATAGCCGCCCTTGCGCGCCAGCACGTCCTCCCGGTATTGAGCAACGATCGGCATCTCGATGCTGTCGAAGGCGTCAGCCGGATCGCCTTCTGAATCGGAAACGCCCTCCGCCGTCGGTAGCGTCGGTGTGAAGAGGTGTCGTCTATTCGCACTCCTCCCGGTCGAGCCCGGTCATCTCGAGCATCGGCCGGTCGGTGACCGAGAACAGGATCGCCGGTTCCGTGTCGGACGCGTTGCGGAACTGGTGCCAGCGCCACGGCGGCAGGGTGAAGGCGTCGTTCACGTCCCATTCGAGCTCGATGGGCTCGTCACGGTCCACGATGGTGACGCCCTGTCCCTGGACGGCGTGATAGTGGGTCGTGCCCGTGTGGCGGTGGGGCAGCGTGGCCTGGCCCGGCAGCAGCATCTGGATGTGGCAGGTCATGGTCAGGAACGTGTGCCCGCCGGTGACGGGGTTCTTGTATTCCAGCAGCACGCCGTCGTAGGGGTCGCCGCCGCCCGCGTCCGCCACCGCCTGCAAGGCCTCCAGGGTTTCGTCCCACTTGTAGTGGTAGGGCACGCCGGCGGCGCCCTCGTAGCGCACTTCCGGCTCCCGGATGGGGCCGAAGAGGCGCCGTGATGCGCCTTCCTTGCGCGTCAGCGGCTGCTGGACGCCTTCCGACCACTCTTCCCGGAACCGCGAGGCGCCGAGGAAGTTGACCACGCCGACGTCGAGGGCGTCGATCCAGATGATCGGCTCCTTGGAGTCGTTCACGTGGTCGTGCCACACCCAGTTGGGCTGGATCAGCAGGTCCCCGGGCTGCATGGTCATGGGCTCGCCGTTGGAGGTGGTGTAGGCGCCGCCCCCCTGGACCACGAAACGCAAGGCCGTGTTGGTGTGCCGGTGCGCGGGCGCCGCCTCTCCCGGCATGACGATCTGGTAGCCCATGATAATGGTGCGGCTCTCGGTCTCCAGCCCGACGTTCCGGCGGAAGGCCTCCGGCCCGATGCTGATCACGTCGGCGGCCTGCAACAGCGCGGGCTGGACCTCGTCCCAGCGCCAGAGTCGGGGCTCGACGTTGTGGTGCTCGCGCTGGCGCTGCCAGTAGCCCACCAGTCCGAGGTCGGCGAACTTCTCGTGCAGCTCGTCACGCCGCTGTTGATGATCGGTCGAAGACTTGGCCATGGTGGTGTTCCTCTTCGGGTGTCAGGCCGCGGCTTCCTCCGGCAGCGGGTAGGTTTCGCACAGCTTGCGCCACCTTTGGGCGATGGCCTTGGCTTCCGCCCGGGTTTGGTCCGAGGTCACCCGGAATGGCGGCCTGCCGGGTCCCGCGTAGCAATAGCCCGCCTCGTTGATGGAGATCTTGCTTTCCACCGGATCGGTCAGGCTCGGGTCCCGTCCGCCGACACGGGCCATGGCCATGCAGATCTCCCTGACCTCGTCCCACCGTCCCTCGCGTCCGGCCTGATAGGCCCGGATCACCGGGGACGGCCCCATCCAGGCGTTGATGGACCAGCATCCCGCGGCCCCCATCATCATGTAGGGATACATCTGATTCTGGTTGGTCATGACGCTGATCCTGCCGCGGACGATGTCCATCAGTTGCATGAACTGCATGGGGGTGCGGTGGCTGTCCTTCATGGCGACGATATTGGGTTTGGTGACGAGCTCCTTGAACGCCGATACCGGAATTTGAATATGGTGGTTGCGCGGGTTGTGGTAGATGAAGATGCCCAGCTCGGGGTGCTCGTCCGCCAGGTCGAAGTAGAACCGCACGGCGTTCTCGACGCTGGACTTGAAGTAGAACGGTACGCCCACCAGCACGGCGTCGGCGCCGGCCTTGGCGGCATAGTCCATCTTCAGCAGCACCTCCCGCGTGTGCAGGCTGGTGCAGCCGATGACCACGGGAATGCGTTTGTTCACCGTGGCGACGGTGGCGTCCGCCAGAGTGGTGAACTCCTCCCAGAGCAGGGTATGGCACTCGCCGAACGTGCCGGTGGTGGTGATGACGTTGATGCCGTCACGCACGGCCTGGTCCACGCTTCTTTCGAGCTCGGGAACGTTGACCGTGTCTTTCGCGTGTATCGAGTTGGCGTCGTCCGTTGCGAACGCCGGCATCATGGCCATCACACCGTGGATATCGCTGGCTTGGATCATGGCTGCTCCCTTCTTCGGGCAGGTAGTGGGTTGCGGGCAGGGGTCGCGGCGGCGGTCGCGGCAAGCGTGAAACACCCCGCTCGGCCGCGACACTATCAAGTCCCTGTTGGGCTGTCAACATGGGTCGCCGCACGCGGCAGGCCACATTGACAGGGCTTCGCGGGCGGATGTATACACCCGGTGTAATACGAATTCACGCCTCGGACGGACTATTCTCACTTCGCCAGGAGGGTCTTTTCATGGGTTCGATGATTCCCAAACACGCGGCCATTGCGGTGAGCGACCTCGTGGACAACTGCGCCAACGTCCAGCCGGGCATGCAGGTGCTGATCCTGGCCGTGCATGACGGCAGTTACGGCGGCATCAATCTCGTGGACGAGGATGCGGTGGCGTGGGTGCAGGCGGCGGTGCAGCAGCGCGGCGCCGACGCCTATGTCCTGTGGACGGATACGCCCGTGCGTCCCACCGTGCTCTGGGGTGACGGCGCCGATCCCGGCAAGGCGTGGCGGGTGCCCAGGGTGGTGCGCAACGCCATCCTCGGGGCGGACGTGTTGATCAGCTACGGCGTGGACTTCACCTACGAGGAGGAGCTGCGGGAGATCCCGGAGATCCTGGAGGAGCGCGATATTCCCCTGGCCCGCAACATGGCCACCACGTCGTCGCTGCTCGCCAGCAACTGGGGCCTGACGCCGTACGAGCTCGTGGCCGAGATCCGCATCCAGACCGCCGCGCTGGTGACGCCGGGCGCCAAGTGGGTCATGGAGCATCCCAACGGCTCGTACATCGAGGGCATCGTCGAGAAACCGCTGGGAGCCGAGCATTACGCCGATTACCGCACCGTGGGTCTCTACCGCCCGTTCCCCGAAGGCGTCTTTCCCTCCATCCGGTCCCGTGAGGCCGAGGGCATCGGGATCATCAACGAGATCGGCGTCATCTGGGCCCGGCACATCGGCGTGCCCTGTCCCTTCAGGGAGCCGGTGCGGGTGCACATCGAGAAGGGGTACATGACGAAGTTCGAGGGCGGAGAGGAGGCCGAGACCTTCACCCGCTTCTACAAGTTCATGTCCAAGTATCTCGGCGAGGCTGCCTACGAGGTGCGCGGTTTTCACGGCGGGGTCCACCCCTCGGCCATCCTGGAGCCGCACCAGTGCCCCAATGCGCCCTACCGGCATTTCATCGAGCACCACCACTGGAGCAGCTTCCACTTCCACATGGGGAACAGCCGCACCACCAAGAGCTTTCCCTACCTCATGCACATCTCCGGGGAGATGCGCGGGGGCACGCTCAGGGTGGGGGACAACTACATCTACAAGGACGGGCGCCCGACCGCGGCCAGCCATCCGGCGGTGCGGGCGGTCGCCGAGAAGTATCCCGACCGGCCGGGGCTGGAACCGGAACGCTGGCTTCAGGCCCCGCGTTGACGGTCCGGTGATGTAACG
>JAPOQB010000311.1 GCA_026710965.1 Deltaproteobacteria bacterium
GATTCCCTGACCAAGGGCCTCGGAGCCGGCGCCAATCCGGAAGTAGGCCGACGCGCCGCGATGGAAGACAAGGAGCGCATCCGTGAATTCCTCACCGGCGCGGACATGATCTTCATCACCGCGGGGATGGGCGGAGGCACGGGCACCGGAGGTGCGCCGGTCATCGCCAGCGTGGCCCGGGAGGTGGGCGCGCTGACCGTCGGCGTGGTGACCAAACCCTTCATCTTCGAGGGGAAGCGGCGCATGCAACAGGCGGAAGAAGGAATCCGGGAGCTCAAGGACAAGGTGGACACCCTGGTGGTCATCCCCAACCAAAGGCTTCTGAGCATCGCCGGCAAGTCGACGACGTTGCTGGAGACCTTCAAGGTGGCCGACAGCGTGGTGACCCACGCGGTCCGGGGTATCGCCGACCTGATCGTAACCCCCGGGCTCATCAACCTGGACTTCGCGGATATCCGCACGGTCATGAAAGAGATGGGATTCGCGCTCATGGGCGCGGCCTCCGCTACCGGTGAGAACCGGGCGCTCGAGGCGGCCCAGCAGGCCATCTCCAGCCCCTTGCTGGAGGATGTCTCCATCAACGGCGCCCGCGGCGTCTTGATCAACGTCACCGGCGGCCCGGACATGAGCCTGTTCGAGGTCAACGAGGCGGCCACCCTGATCCAGGGCGAAGCCCACGACGATGCGACCATCATCTTCGGCGCCGTGATCGACGAGAGCATCGAAGACGAGCTGCGGATCACCGTCATCGCCACCGGGTTCGGCGACAACGGAGTCCGGGCGCCGGAGCCCGCGCCCGCCGCCGAGCAACGGCAGGCGCCGGCGCAGAAACAGGGGTCTCTGGGGCTGGGCCTCAAGGACACCAAGGGCAAGAAGGTCGTTCACCTCGGTACGCTGGAGGATGACGGCTTCGGCGAGCCCAGTTGGCAGCCCGGGGACATCGGGAAAGACTCGGGCGCATCGCAAGTCACCTACGACCTCACGGAGGACGAGGTCACCGAAGACGACTTCGACATCCCGACGTTCTTGCGCAAGCGGATGGACTAGCCGTCCGGCGGCGTGGTTGCCGCCCGGGTCGCATCGGCGGTGGCGGGTTTGAAATCCGCCCCGGTGCCGTTGGCCCGGCGCCGCAAGAGGAGCAGTGGAAGGGCTCCCCAGACCCCAAGGAGCAGGCCGGCCAGGGCCCAGCCGGCCTGATGGCGGCCGCCGTGGCGGGCGATGACGAAGCAAAGAACACCGTTGCACAGGTGAATGGCGGCCAGGGTGGCCAGGAACGCGTGCGATTCCATGTCCGGCTTGATGAAATAGATGCCTGAAACGTATGCGAGGAGTTCGGTAAGGTCGGCCATGTCTCGACCCTTGACGGCGGGTTTCCCGTACTATATTTGAGCTTGACCGAAAGTTAAACCGATATGACCGTGAGAACCATAGAATGGCGGGCCGGCGAGGTGATCCTCATCGACCAGCGGCGGCTTCCCCGCAAAGAGGTCTACCGGGTCTGCCGCAACTACCGGCAGGTCGCCCAGGCCATCCGCGCCATGGTGGTCCGTGGCGCCCCCGCCATCGGCGTCGCCGCGGCCATGGGAGTTGCCTTGGGCGCGCGCGGCATCGGGTCTCCGAAATCGGTCGGGGCGGTCATGGAACGGGTTTTCCGCACGCTGGAGGACACCCGGCCCACCGCGGTGAACCTCCACTGGGCGCTGGCGCGCATGCGGCGGACCTACGAGGAGAACAAGGACGGCGACCTGGAGTTGCTGAAGCAGCGGCTTGAGGACACGGCCCTTGAGATCTACGAGGAGGACATCGCCGCGAACCGCAGGCTCGGCGGCCTGGGCGCCGCCCTGCTGAAGGATTCCCGGCGGATTCTGACGCACTGCAACGCCGGGGCGTTGGCCACCGCCGGTTACGGCACTGCCCTGGGTGTGCTGCGGGCGATGAAGGAATCGGGCGCGCCCATTGACGAGGTATTCGTGGACGAGACCCGGCCTTTCCTTCAGGGTGCCCGGCTGACGGCGTGGGAATTGCACAAGGAGGAGATCCCGGTAACCCTCATCACCGACAACATGATGGGCTACGTGATGCAAAGCCGGCGGGTCGATGCGGTTGTTGTCGGCGCCGACCGCGTGGCCGCCAACGGAGACGTGGCCAACAAGATCGGCACCTACATGGTGGCGGTGCTGGCCCGGAGGCACGGCGTTCCCTTTTACGTCGCCTGCCCCACTTCCACGGTGGATCTCGGATGTCCATCCGGAGCCGACATCCCGATCGAGCAACGAAGCCACGACGAGGTGACTCACATCGCGGGAAGCCGTATCGCGCCGGACGGGGTCCATACGCTGAATCCGGCTTTCGACGTGACCGACCATACACTGGTCTCGGCCATCATCACGGAGAAGGCGGTAGTCATGCCGCCCTACAAAAAGAACCTGCGCGCTGTATGTTCTTCGGCGTCGCTACGCTAAACTTAGAACGGACGGACGGAAAACCGTGGTCCCCGTTCGTCCCGAGCTGTATTCAATGTCCGTAATCGAGCGACAAGACGAGCTGGAAGCCTTCTTTCACGACGCCGGCAAGCCTCGCGACCAGTGGCGGGTGGGTACGGAGTACGAGAAGGTCGGCATCGAGCGCGATACCGCCAAGGCGCTGTCATACTCCGGCCCGCGCGGCGTCCGGGTCATCCTCGAAGGCCTGGTGAGCGACTACGGTTGGGAGCCGCAAGAGGAAGAGGGCTTCGTGATCGGCCTCAAGCGCGGCAACCACGCCATCACCCTGGAGCCGGGCGGCCAGATCGAGCTGAGCGGCGAGCCGTGCGATGACATTCACTGCAGCAACGCCGAGTTCTCACAGCATATCCGTGAGCTGATCGACGTGGCCGGGAAGTTCGACGTGGTGTTCCTCGGCCTGGGGATCCAGCCCTTCAGCCGGGTCGACGAGATCGAGTGGCTGCCGAAGCGACGCTATCGCATCATGGGGCCCTACATGGCCAAGGTGGGAGCCCTGGGCCAGCGCATGATGAAGCAGACCGCCACCGTGCAGGCGAATATCGACTACGGCGACGAGACGGACGCCATGGCCAAGCTGCGAACGGCCATGGGTCTGGCGCCGGTCATCGGCGCCACCTTCGCCAACTCGCCCATATCGGACGGGGCTCCCAACGGTTTCAAGAGCTACCGCGGCCATATCTGGACGCGCACGGATCCGCATCGGTGCGGCCTGCTGGAGTTCTGTTTCTCCCCGGATGCCAACTTCCACCACTACGTGGAATACGCCCTCGACGTGCCGATGTATCTCATCTCCCGGGACGGGAACTACCTGGACATGACCGGGATTCCGTTCCGCCACTTTCTGGAGCACGGCCACCAGGGCCACTACGCCACCATGGCGGA
>JAPOQB010000623.1 GCA_026710965.1 Deltaproteobacteria bacterium
CGGGCACGCGGCTCACCTGCTCCAAGTGCTCGAAATGACGCCGTCAGGCGTCATTTCCGTGGGATATCTTGAACGGATACCGTCGCCGCTGAGGTCCGTGAGCGATACGGCCGGACAGGAGGCGTCGTTGGCCCGCGCCGTGGCCTGGACGTTCCGCATGACCTTCCGGGCGAGCCTCATTTATAGACTCCACCCGCGACGAGTGTCAAGCGCGCACCAGCTAGCTGATTAGTCGTCTTTCGTGGGCGAGCGGCCGATGGTGTCGGTAAGGACCCGATGTTGCGCGAACGCGGCGCGCGCGGGGTTGAGATAGGTGCGGCTTACCGGAACCGTATGTGCACCGGAGAGCCGCAGAAGCGCGCGTTGGTTGCGCCGGATCCAACCCTCGACGTGGGCGTAGGCGACCCAGTAGGAACGGTGCACGCGAACGCCTCGATCGCCGAGTTCGGTGATGGCATCCGCGAAGCGCATCAGAATGTTGCAATGACCGGCGGTGGTGACGACTTCCACGTAGTGGTCACTCATCTTGAGATAGATGATGTCCCGGCCGACCTCCAGGGGCAGCCGGTCGAAGAACATGGATGGCGGACCGCCCACGGCGCGATCCGCGACAGCCGGCGGGGATGTCCCGCCGCCGGCGTTTGCCGCCCGGCCAGATTCATCCGCTGGTGTCGTAGCGACAGGAGAGCCGTCGGGTCCCTTCTTGAGGAGTTGGCCGATCCGGTAGTGAGTGAAGGCGGTGCACAGCAGCATCGATGAGGCGACGAACAGGTACATTTTCGGCAAACCGTAGGAGGGGACGTGCGCGCGGATCAGGGTGTCCACGGCGTAGACGATGGCGGTCGAGGGCAGGGACGCCATCAATACACCGCCCGCGACGGCCAGTGCGATCTGGGACGGCGGCCGGAAACGCGTGACATAGAGCACCACGACATACTTCGTATAGCCGAGCGGGGCGCAGAGGAAGGCGCCAATGCCGAAGTGGGCCAGGCGCTGCAACAGGGTGAGATCGTGGGTCCCCAAGGGGCCCGTAAGAGTGAAGGTCGCCAGAAACAGGACGATCAAGATCAGGACGGTCATGAGCATGGCCGGGCCGAGCGCTTCGCGATAGGCGAATTGCCACTGCCGTGCCGCGACATCCTCATCGTGCGCCATGGAAGAAAGATACGTGCCGTCCCTGTATTTGTTCATCATTCGCGCGGAGCGTCGGTGAACTGACCGAAGGGGGAGTCCAGAAATGCAGGCGTGGCGATAGCAACCCTCAATGTTTGTTGTTGCTGTGAAAATGACCGGTCAAGTATATTTCAAGGTATCCAAGACCGGCTCCGATGTCAAGCTTCGTCCCGGGAGTTGGCGACCTCGGGACCTCCTTGTGGTGCCGCAGGAATTGGTCTAAGAAGCCCTTAGCAACTCGGCTGCGGCGGGCAGCCTCTCGGGGAGGGACCCATGAGCGACTTTTACAGCGAATGGCTGAATACGACCGAACGGAACCATGAGTTCGTTGAAAATGCACCACGGGTGGCGCGCCACCAGGAGCTCGATTGGGTCAAGACACGCCAGGATGCCAAGGCGGCGTTGATGATCGCGCCCGAGCGGGGATTTCCCACCGGGGGCAGCATGATGATGCGGGCCGAGATTCCGGTTGGATGGCATACCGGGCGTCACAGCCACGGCGAGGAAGCCATCTACGTCGAGAGCGGCACGGGCTTCATGGTGCTGGACGGCAAGCGCTATGACTTCGGTCCCGGTACGGTGCTGCATGTGCCCTACCGGTCCCAGCACCAGTTGTTCAACACCGGGGATGTCCCGGTGGGGTATATCTCCGGGCTGGCCTGGCACCTGGAAGCCTCGGTCTACATGGGCCGCATGGAGCAGTTCGAGGACTGCGGCGCCAACGACCCGGCGGCGCTGGCCGCCGTCGGCCCCGAAGAGTCCCAGGACTGGCCGGAAGATGGCCGGCGCATTGCCATGCATCAGGACCAGCACGAGCTCTCGGCCGAGTCCAAGCACGGCGCCACCTATTTCCTCATGGGCCGCAGCGGCAACCGCAACGGTTTCAAGGCCACGGCCGCGGCCATCAGCTCGATCTTCGTGGAGCTGCCCCGTTCCAAGAGCCACAGCCACGCCCACCCGGAGGCCTATCTCTACGCACTCATGGGCGCCGGCTACTCGGAGATCGGCGGCAAACAGTACACCTGGGAGCAGGGCGACGCCGTCCATGTCCCTCCCGGCATGATGCACCACCAGCACTTCAACCCGAGCGACGGCGAGAGCCGCGAGCTGCGGTTCGAGTTCGGCATCCGCTACTGGCTGGTGGATCAGTGGAAGGGTTACACCACCATCGACAAGCACCTGAAGGCCATGTCGATGGACGAGGACGACGAGGACAAGTAGCGGCGACCAGCGGTCGCCCCTACCCGGTGCCCCCTACCCGGACGGTGCCTTCCCGGCCAGGTCCAGCAGAAACGCGTACTCAAGGGCGATCTCGCGATAGCGCTTGAAGCGCCCGGACGCGCCCCCGTGGCCCGCCTCCATGTTGGTTTTCAAAAGCAGGCGGTTCGGGTCGGTCTTGACGGCCCGCAGCTTGGCGACCCACTTGGCCGGCTCCCAGTACTGCACCTGGGAATCGTGCAGCCCGGTGGTCACCAGCATGTGGGGGTAATCCCGGGCCTCGACGTTGTCGTAGGGCGAATACGACAGCATGTAGTCGTAGTATTCCCTGTCGTTGGGGTTGCCCCACTCATCGTACTCGCCGGTGGTGAGGGGAATGTCCGGGTCCAGCATGGTGGTGACGATGTCGACGAACGGAACCTGTGCCACGACGCCCTTGAACAGATCCGGGCGCAGGTTCACCACCGCGCCCATCAACAGGCCCCCGGCACTCCCGCCCATGGCGAACAGCCGGTCACGGGAGCTGTAGCGTTCCTCGATCAGGTGTTCGGCGCAGGCGATAAAGTCGGTGAAAGTGTTCTTCTTCCTGAGCAGCTTGCCGTCTTCGTACCACGCCCGGCCCATCTCCTCTCCCCCCCGGACATGGGCGATGGCGAACACGAAGCCCCGGTCCAACAGGCTCAGGCGCGCGGAGCCGAAGGCGGCGTCCAGGCTGTGGCCGTAGGAGCCGTAGCCGTAGAGCAATAGCGGGCTCCGGCCGTTCCGTTCCATCCCCTTGCGGTACACCAGCGATATGGGGACGCGGACGCCGTCCGAGGCCGTCGCGTGCAGGCGTTCCGTGCGGTAAGCGGCTGAATCGAACCCGCCCAGCACCTCCTCCTGCTTGAGCAGGGTCTTTTCCCGGGTCACCATGTCGTAGTCGTAGATGGAACTCGGCGTCGTCATGGAGGTGTAGCCGTATCGCAGCACCGTGGTGTCGAATTCCAGGTTGACGTTGGTGCCGGCCAGGTAGGCGGGCTCGCCGAACTCCAGGTAGTGTTCCCGGGAGCCGTCCCACGGCATCACTCGGAGTTGCACCAGCCCATCCCGCCGCTCTTCCAGCACCAGGTGGTCGCGGAACACCTCGAAGCTCTCCAGCAGCACGTCGGGCCGGTGCGGTACGACCTCTGTCCAGTGCTCCTTGCCGGTCCGGTCCAGGGGCGTCGACACGAGGCGGAAGTTCCTGGCCTCGTGGTTGGTGTGGATGAAGAACCGGTCCTCGAAGTGTTCCACGGCGTGTTCGTGTCCCCGTTCCCGGGGAAGGAAGATCGTGAACGCGCCGGTGGGATCGCCGGCGTCGAGATAGCGGTACTCGTTGCTCAAGGTCTGGGAGGAGACGATCATGATGTACCGTTTGGACTTGGTCTTGAACACGTGGGCCGAGAAGGTATCGTCGGCCTCCTCGTAGACCAGCACGTCCTCCGCCGGATCCGTTCCCAGCACATGGCGGTAGATGCGGCAGGATCGCAGGGTCTCGGGGTCCTGCTTGGCATAGAAGAGGGTCCGGTTGTCGTTGGCCCAGGTCATGTTGCTCGTCACCTCCGGGATGACGTCGGGTAACGTCTCGCCGGTGGCGAGGTCCTTGAACCGGATGGTGTAGATGCGCCGCCCCTGCGCGTCCTCGCCGTATGCCAGGAGATCCTGCCCGAAGCTCACCGCGAGCCGCCCCACCGCGAAGAATTCATGACCCTCGGCCAGCGTGTTGACGTCGAGCATGAGGTCTTCCGGGTTTTCCAGGGACTGGCGCTTGCGGGCGTAGAGCGGGTATTCCCGGCCCTCCTCGTAGCGGGTGTAATAGTA
>JAPOQB010000909.1 GCA_026710965.1 Deltaproteobacteria bacterium
GCCGTTCCGGCGCGCGCGCTCGTAGATCCAGTTCATCGCCAGCGTGCCGCCGCCGCCCGGCTTGCTCGTGACCACGATGGTGGGATTGCCCTTCAGGTGCTTCTTCAGATGCCGGGCGTAGATACGGCACTCGATGTCGGTGGGGCCGCCCGCCGAGAAGTCGATCACCAGTCTCAGGGTCTTGCCTTGAAAAAACGGTTTGTCCGCGGCCAGCGCCGGGGTCGCGAGCAAAAGTGCGAGCACCAGCACGGCGCACGTGGAAAACACGTGTAAGGTTGACTTCATCGCTTGCTCCCTCCTTAGGTCAGTGATTGCCGTCATCGGCTTTTGGGGCGTCGGTCCGGGACCGTCCGGGCCGATGCCACGCCACGTGACACTCGTTGGTATCGGTATCGCCTAGGAAGCCTTGTTGACCCGGGCCATGGGGCCCAGACCCGGCTTGTAGGTCTTGTCGTCGATGAACTGCTTGATGCCCTCGTCGTAGCCACTCTCCCGGTCCTGCATCTTGATCTGGGCGCCCTTGGCGGCCAGATAGTCCTCGGCCTGGGAGTAGTCCATGTTGCGCACCAGCTTGTAGGCCTGCTTGGTGGCCCGCAGCGCCCAGGGGTTCTTCTCCATGAGCTTCTTGGCCAGCTTCACGGTCTCGTCGCGGAGCTGGTCCGCTGGGACCGCATAGTTGACGAGCCGCATCTCCGCCGCCTTCTTGCCGTCGAACGGATCGCCGGTCATGGCGTGATACAGGCCGTCCCGCAGGCTCAGCATGTCGGTGACCACGCGGCTCACGAGACCGCCGGGCAGGATACCCCAGTTGACCTCGGAAAGCCCGAAGATCGCGTCTTCGGAGGCGATGGCGAAGTCACAGGCCACCAGCGGGGTGAAGGCGCCGCCGAAACAGAAGCCGTTCACCATGGCGATGGTGGGCTTGGAAAAGGTGAAGAGCTTGCGCCAGCGCCACTCCTGGCTGCACCAACTCGCCTGCCGGCGGAGCGCCGGGTTCTTGTCGCCCTCGCGGAAGTATTCCCTGAGATCCTGGCCCGCGCACCAGCTATTGCCCGCGCCGGTAATGATCATGACCTGGGTTTCCGGGTCCCCCTCGCATTCCGTCACCGCGTCATACATGTCGAAGTGGAGCTGCGGACTCATGGCGTTCCGCTTTTCCGGACGGTTGAGGATCACCCAGGTGATGCCGTCCTCCTTCTCCACCAATACGGTCTTGTACTCTTTCGTTGCCATTAAAACGGTACCTCCTTGAAACATTCAAATGATTGATAATCCTGCCAACTCTATGCAGTCGGGTCGGCGGAGTCAAGGCGTGAATTCTCCGCCGGATCCGGCCAAGGGGACCGCCGGTCGCCCCTACCTAGGAATTCTTGTTGACCCGGGCCATGGGACCCAGACCCGGCTTGTAGGTCTTGTCGTCGATGAACTGCTTGATCCCCTCGTCGTAGCCGCTCTCCCGGTCCTGCATCTTGATCTGGGCGCCCTTGGCCGCCAGATAGTCCTCGGCCTGGGAGTAGTCCATGCCGCGCACCAGCTTGTAGGCCTGCTTGGTGGCCCGCAGCGCCCAGGGGTTCTTCTCCATGAGCTTCCTGGCCAGCTTCACGGTCTCGTCGCGGAGCTGGTCCGCCGGCACCGAGAAGTTCACCAGCCGCATCTCCGCCGCCTTCCTGCCGTCGAACGGGTCGCCGGTCATGGCATGGTACAGCCCGTCGCGCAGCGACAGCACGTCGGTAACCACCCGGCTCACGAGGCCGCCGGGCAGGATGCCCCAGTTGACCTCCGACAGGCCGAACAGCGCGTCGTCGGACGCGATGGCGAAGTCACAGGCGATCATGGGGCTGAAGGCGCCGCCGAAGCAGAAGCCGTTCACCATGGCGATGGTGGGCTTGGGGAAGGTGAAGAGCTTGCGCCAGCGCCATTCCTGGCTGGCCCAGGCCACCTGCCGTTGAAACTCCGGGTTCTTGTCGCCCTCGCGGAAGAACTCCTTGAGATCCATGCCCGCGCACCAACTGTTGCCGGCACCGGTGATAATCATCACCTGGGTCTCGGGGTCCCCCTCGGCTTCGGTCACCGCGTCGTACATGTCGAAGTGGAGTTGCGGGTTCATGGCGTTCCGCTTCTCCGGACGGTTGAGGATCACCCAGGTGATGCCGTCCTCCTTCTCCACCAGCACTGTCTTGTATTCTTTCGTTGCCATTGACGTGTGCCTCCTTGAGAATCGCGATTCGCCCTACTTCAAATGCCTGCCCAGAAACGCCAGGGTTTTGGGCCAGACGTCCTTGGCCGACGCCTCGTGGTAGCTCGGACGGTCGTCGCAGAAGAACGCGTGGCCGGCGTCGTCATAGAGGTGCCACTCATAGTCCACGCCGTTGGCTTTCAGCGTCCCCTCGATGGCATCCCGGGCCTCCTGCGGTATGCCCTGGTCCTGTCCGCCCCAGACGCACTGCATCGGGATCTGGATGTTGTTCCCCTGGGTCACGGGCTCTACCGGGCTCTTCTCGCCGCGCTGGCCGCCGGCGATCTGGCCGCCGTAGTACAGGCTGCTGGCCGCCAGGCCCGGGCAGTTGCACGCGGCCATCCAGGACACCCTGCCGCCGAAGCAGTAGCCGATGATGCCCACCCGGTCCGGGTCCACATCGTCCCTGCCCTTGGCGTAGGCGATGGCGCGGTTCAGGTCCTCGATGACCTTGTTGTCGTAGAGCGTGCCGCGGGCGGCGAAGGCGCCGTCGCGGTCGGTGTTGGGGATGATCCGCTCGTCCAGCCGATAGTAGAGATCCGGGGAAATGGCCACGTATCCCTCGTTGGCGAAACGTTCGGTGACGTCTTTCATGTGGGCGTTCACGCCGAAGATCTCCATGATCACCAGCAGCGCCGGTTTCTTGCCGCCGCCGTCCGGGGCGGCCACGTAGAGGCCCATGGACTTGCCGTCTTCGGCGGCGATATCCACCGTAGCGGAATTGATGCTCATTGCGTTCCTCCTGTGCGATGTGTTTCGATGAGTGTTCTCCTTGACACGCGGTTCCCGAAGCTGTCAAGGACGCTGGTTTTGCTCCCGTTCCGTCATATGCTAGAAACCGCCTTGGCGACACACGCGGTTCCGTCCGCCGGAATCGAGTGCTCGCCGATCAACCCCGGACGTATCGATACCATGCAAATCTGCTGCCTAGACCTTGAAGGCGTCCTCCTGCCGGAGATCTGGATCGCGGTCGCCGATCATTTTCACAACGACGACCTCAGGCTGACGACGCGGGACATCTCCGACTACGACCAACTCATGCAGTACCGGTTGAAGATCCTCAGAAAGAACCGGATCCGGCTCGCCGACATCCAGGGCATCATCGAAGGCATGAAGCCGCTGCCCGGCGCCAAGGCGTTCCTGGACGACCTCCGGCGGGACTTTCCGGTGGTGGTGCTGCTGTCGGACACCTATTACGAGTTCGCCATGCCGCTGATCCGGAAGCTGGGAAACCCGACGCTGCTGTGCAACTGGCTCACGGTGAGCCGGTCCGGGTACATCTCGGGCTACGTGCTGCGCCAGAAGGACGGTAAGCGCAAGGCGGTGAAGGCGTTCAAGGGCATCGGCTTCGGCGTGGTGGCGGCGGGAGATTCCTACAACGACCTGAGCATGCTGCGCACCGCCGATCGCGGCGTGCTATTCAATCCGCCGGACGCCATCGCCGGACGTTACCCCACCTTTCCGGTGGCGCGTGACTACCCGACGCTGGCGCGGCTGCTGAAACAATAAATGGCGTCCTTCGACTGCGCTACTCTGCGCTCGGGACGAACGGTGCTGGAACCGTTTTGCACCATTCGTCCTGAGCGTAGCGGAGCGTCGGCGGAGCGAAGTCGAAGGACCTCTTGCAACCAAGGAGACCTTCCATGCTCGACGTGCTGATATCCAATGCAGAGATTATTTACGCCAACAATCGTTACAAGGCCTCCGTCGGCGTCCAGGACGGCGTCATCGCGGGCATTTACCAGCCCGGCGCCGAGCCCGAGGCCGGCGAGGTAGTGGACGCCTCGAACCTGGCGCTGATCCCGGGCGCGGTGGACATGCATTCGCATCACCGCGAGGGCGGCGAGCCCGGCGGCTACGACTACAAGGAGAACATCCACACCGCCACCATGCAGTGCGCGGCCGGCGGGGTCACCACCTCCGTGGCCATGCCCAACGTGACGCCGCCGCCCAACACGGTGCCGCGCCTCGAGCAGTTGTTCGGGGTCTACGAACGTGAATCCATCATCGACTTCAACGTCAATCCCGCAGGCACCATCCCGGAGGAGATCCCCAAGCTGGCGCAGCACGGCATCGGCGCGTTCAAGGTGTTCATGGTGGTGGACACGGGCCGGGACTACCCCCACATGCCGGGCATCGGCGTGCACGACCACGGCAAGCTGATGGAGATCATGGAGGCGTGCGCCGCGGCCAACGTGCCGCTGATGGTGCACCCCCACGACCAGCCCCTCATGGACTACATCGAGAAGAAGTTCTGGGACCGCGGGGAACGCGACTGCCTGGCCTACGCCAAGGCCTACGCCGCCAATGACGGGGTGATATGGGAGACCGCGATCCAGTTCCTTATCCGCCTGCAGGCAGCCACCGGCGTGCACCTGCACCTGCTGCACGTCCAGACCGCGGGCACCGTGGACATGATCCGGCGCGCCAAGGACGCCGGCCAGCGGGTGACCGCCGAGGTCAACCCCTGGGCGATCTTCCTGGGATCGGACTGGAGCGAGATCGAGCGCCTGGGCTCCTACGCCCTCTCCTACTGGGTGCCGGAGGAGAACTCCCCGGCCCTGTGGGGTGGCCTGTGCGACGGCACCATCGATATCGTCGCCACCGATCACGCGCCGCACACGCGCGAGGAGAAGGAGATCGGCTGGGAGGACGGCTGGAAGGCCCACACCGGCACGCCGTCCGCGCAGTACTACATGAGCCTTCTGTTCGATGCCGCGTCCAAGGGCAAGATCTCCCAGGAACGCGTGGTGGAGGCCACCTCCACCAGACCCGCGCAGATCTTCGGCGTCCACAACAA
>JAPOQB010000911.1 GCA_026710965.1 Deltaproteobacteria bacterium
AACGGACTGTCCCGGGAAATAAGGGAAAAGCTGACTCATGTGCGGCCGCGGTCCCTGGGACAGGCCTACCGGATCTCCGGCGTGACGCCGGCCGCCATCTCCGTGCTTTCCCTGTACGTCTACAAGATGAAGGCCGGCTGAAGCACGGGAGCCGTCAGCAGTTTCACGCAGGAGCGCATGGTCTCCCGGAAGTTGCCAAACGACAACGGAGCCATGAACGAGCAACTCCTGACAGCCGGTGCCCAGTCTTTTGATCTCGAGCTCTCGGCCCATCAAGTAGCAGCATTCGGGCAGTATCTCTCCCTCCTTTCCACCTGGAACAGCCGCCTGAACCTCACTGCCATCCGTGAACCGGACCTCGTCGTCCGCCTCCACTTCCTCGATTCCATTTCCGTTACGCCTCTCTTGAGTGCAAACGGCGGCCTGCTCGATATCGGTAGTGGAGGGGGTTTTCCGGGGATTCCGGTCAAGATCATGCTTCCGGACAAGCCCGTCTACCTTGTGGAGCCGCGTCGCAAGCGCGCGAATTTCCTGAGACATGTCATCCGTGAGTTGAAGCTTGGCGATATCCAGGTGATGGAGTGCCGGGCCGGGGAACTCTCCACGGAAACGTTGCCGCCGATAAAGGAGACCGTCACACGCGGCTTCTCCGATGCTCCGGGTTTTCTGGCGGCAAGCGGAGAAGTGCTGGCTGCCGACGGAGTCGCCATCCTCATGCACGGTCCCAAGGGACTCGCCGCGTTGGAAGACGTTCGATCCTGCCTTCCGCGTTGTGGACTTGCCGAAGGCGAAAGCGTCCACTTCGAGCTTCCATTCGGCGACGAGCGCAGGACCGTGTTGACCTTCCCGAGGAGCTTGTCCAGGTAGAACGCGAAGCCACTCCGTGGGCCGGCGAAACGACAAGCTCATGTTTCACGTGAAACAGTGACTTTCTTTCCAGACGCCGTCATGCTAGAATTCCGAATCGCATCAATCCTGTAACTCATTGAAATATCACACGTTTGGGAAAGATAATCGCCATAGCCAATCAGAAGGGCGGGGTCGGGAAAACCACCACGGCGGTGAACCTCGGCGCCTCTCTGGCGGTGGCCACGAAGCGGATCCTGATCGTGGACATGGATCCCCAGGGCAACAGCACTACGGGTTTCGGGGTCGATCCCAGGGCTCTCAACAAGAGCATCTACGACGTGATGCTTGAAAACTGTTTCGTCACCGAGGCGCTCTGTGCCACGGAGATGGCCTCGTTGTACCTGTTGCCCGCCAATCGCGATCTGGTGAGCGCGGAAATCCAGATGATCGAAATGGAGAACCGTGTCGGACGGCTGAAGCAGGCCCTGGACACCGTCAAGTACCGGTTCGACTACATTCTCCTGGATTGTCCGCCGTCCTTGGGACTCCTCACCCTCAATGCCATGGTGGCGGCCGACTCCCTGCTGGTGCCCCTTCAGTGCGAGTACTATGCGCTGGAAGGCCTCAGCGCGGTTCTGGACACCATGAAGCGTGTCCAGACCTCTTACAATCCGCACCTGCGGTTCGAGGGGGTCGTCCTCTGCATGTATGACGGCCGCAGCAATCTCTCGGCCCAGGTGGCCGACGACGTTCGCGGCCATTTTCCCGAAGAAGTCTTCCAGACCGTCATCCCCAGAAACGTCCGCCTGAGCGAGAGTCCCAGCCACGGAAGGCCGGCGCTGCTCTATGACGCCCGTTCCACCGGGGCACGAAGCTATCTGAGTCTTGCGGCCGAATTGATGAGCCGGAAGGAGCGAAGTCATGCAGAAGAATAGACTGGGACGGGGTCTCGACGCCCTGCTTCCGGACCAGGAGCCGGTGGTGGGGGATTCCCCCTCGGAGACGTCGCCCGTGGCCGTCCACCCTTCGTTGATCGCACCGAATCCGAACCAGCCCCGCCGGATCTTCGACGACACCAAGATAGACGAGCTCGCCAGTTCCATCGAGACCAGCGGCATGCTCCAGCCTCTGGTGGTTCGCACCAGGGCCGGGGGTTACGAATTGATCGCCGGCGAACGCCGCCTGCGCGCCGCGCGGAGACTGGGACTTCCGGAAGTCCCTATTATCATTCACGAAACGGCCGATCCCAACTCGCTGCTCCTGGCCTTGGTCGAGAACCTGCAACGTGAGGACCTGAACCCCATCGAAGAAGCGGCCGCTTTTGCCGAGTTGCAGGAACAATTCAACCTGACCCAGGAACAGGTGGCCGAAAAGGTCGGCAGGAGCCGGCCCGCGGTCGCCAATGCTCTGAGGCTGCTGTCGCTTCCCGAGCAGATCAAGGAACACGTCTCCCGCGGCGAGTTGGCCGCGGGCCAGGCGCGGGCGCTGCTCGGCCTGCAGGACCGCTCCATGCTTGCCGCGGCGGCGCGCGAGGTCATGGCCAAGGAGCTGTCGACCCGGGAGACCGAGGCGCTGGTCAAGCGGCTTAACGGCAGGAAACGAACAAAAATCGAAAATCGTCTCGATCCCGACCTGTCGAGTCTGGTCGAGACTTTGCAGCGCCGCCTCGGCACCCGGGTCAGGCTCATGCACCGGGCCCGTGACGACAAGGGCAAGCTGGAAATCGAGTACTATTCGCAGGACGACCTGGAGCGAATCACCGACATGATGATGGGGAGCGGGTAGCTGTCGCCATGCAGGTCA
>JAPOQB010000616.1 GCA_026710965.1 Deltaproteobacteria bacterium
CCCAGGAGGACGAAACGGTCCTCCTGGGCCGAATGATCCGGGTCATCGATGAGTAGCGCACGATGGTCGTGGAACACGGTTTGCGCCTCGTCGAACCCAACCCCGTGCTTGCGTTTGTTCTCGGTATGCTTTTGCTCATCCCACTGAAAACGGAGCTCCATCACGTCAATGTATTTGTATTTACGTTGTAGTGGAAATGCAATCCCCTTGATCGCAGAGCGGCAGGTCATGTAGGCTGACCTCAGCCCGAACCGCGCCGCGGCTCGGCAATCAGGAAAGGAGACAGGCACATGCTCAAGATTGAAGGGGTTACGCATTGGTCGATTCCCGTGAACGACTTGGGCGAGGCGGAGAAGTTCTACGGCGATCTCCTCGGCCTCAAGTCCATGGGCCGGCTCGCCAACGATGTCATGGCGTGTTTCAACGTGGGCGACCACAACATTCTCCTGTGCGAGCGCAGAGAGGTGCCGGACAAGGAGGAAGACGACCGCGTCCACCACTCCTTCACGGTCAGTCCGGATACCCTGAACGAGGCCTGCAAGCTGTTCAAGGAAAAGAACGTGGCGGTGGTGGAGCTCTACTACCGCAAGGGCGGCTATTTCCCCGGACGGGAGCTCTACTTCTCGGATCCCAGCGGCAACCGGCTGGAGCTCAGGGATCCCACGTGGAAGGACGGCATGCCCGAGCCGTCGTTCGACGAGGTGGCCGGCTCGTAACACGGGACACACAACCAAGGAGAATCGATTGATGGCGAAGGTTCAGGCCGATACGAGTTCCGACGATTCCGTCGCACCCGAGCTGGAGGTCAAGGAATACACCTACGACGACTGGATGGCCTCCATCGGCGTGCCCATTCACCGGGGCTACTTCATCGAGGACTTGCGTACGGTCGAGCTGGGCTGGTGGGAGGAGCGGGGATGCGAGAGCGCCTTCATCCAGCTCGTGGGCCAGGAGGGGGTCACCTCCGCCATGGTGCAGGAAATTCCGCCAGGAGAGACGCTTCCGCCGCTCAAGTTCGCCCTGGACGAGTTGGTCTACGTGCTGCAGGGCCAGGGCGTGACCACGGTGTGGATGGGCGACAGCGGCCCCAGGAACACCTTCGAATGGCAGCCCCGGAGCCTGTTCCAGGTCCCGCACAACTATCACCACACCATGAGCAACATGCGCGGCGACCAGCCCGTGCGGCTCCTGCGCTACAGCTACCTGCCGCTGGCGATGTCCCTCAACACGGACCCTTCGTTCTTCTTCAACAACGCCCATGAGGGCGAGGACCACCTGTCCAAGGGCGGCGAACTCTACTCCGAGGCGAAGCTCGTGCGCGACGGCGACCCCACCCGGACCTGGGGCGGCCGCAGCGGCATCTTCTGGTACGGGAACTTCTTTCCCGACATGGGCTCCTGGGACAAGCTGAACCGGAGCAGCCGCCGGGGCGCGGGCGGGCACAGCGTGCTCATGACCTTCCCCAACTCCGAGATGTCGTGCCACATGTCGGTGTTTCCCTCCCGGACCTACAAGAAGGCTCACCGCCACGGCCCGGGCCGGGTCATCGTCATCCCCAAGGGAGAAGGCTACTCGATCCTCTGGGAGGAGGGGCAGAAGAAGGTGGTGGCGCCGTGGCACGAAGCCAGCATGTTCGTTCCGCCGGGCAAGTGGTTTCACCAGCACTTCAACGCCGGGGGCACGCCCGCGCGGTACCTGGCGCTTCACCCGCCGCGGCAGTTCCGCGGCCACGCCGAGAAGATCGAGGACCGCGCCAAGGACCAGATCGAGTACGCCGACGAGGAACCGACCATCCGCGAGCGTTTCGAGTCGGAGCTGGACAAGCGGGAGCTGACCAGCCTGATGCCCGACGAGGTCTACCGCAACCGCGATTTCCAGTGGACCTACCGGGACGCCGAGGCGCAGGCGGCGCCGTAGTGACGACCCGTCTTTCGGAGGCGGTCCAGCCATGACGATCATCGACTCGCAGGTTCACATCTGGGCGCCGGAAACGCCGGACAAGCCCTGGGACCGGGTCGATGCGGCTAAACCCCACCGCCCCGAGCCGCTGGGGCATGAAGAGCTGCTGCGGGAGATGGACGCCGCCGGCGTCGACCGGGCGGTGCTGGTGCCGCCGACCTGGGAAGCGGACCGGAACGACACCTCGATGGATGCGGCCCGGCTGCACCCGGACCGGTTCGCGGTCATGGGGCGGCTGACCCTGGACGCGCCCGAGAGCCATGAACGCATGGCCACCTGGACCGATCAACCCGGCATGCTGGGGATCCGCCTGACCTTTCACCGGGGCCGCTACCGGACCTGGCTTGACGAAGGCACCATCGACTGGTTCTGGGAGGCGGCCGAGCGCCACGATGTCCCGGTCATGGCGCTGGCGCCGCACGCATTGCCGCAGCTCGCCGAGATCGCCGCGCGCCACCCGGGCCTGCGCCTGTGCATCGACCACATGGGACTCAACTCCAGCCTGATCGGCAAGCCGCTGGGCCCCATCGTCGACGGCCTGATCAAGCTGGCGGCGTTGCCGAACGTGGCGGTGAAGGCTTCGGCGCTGCCGTGTTATTCCACCGAAAGCTACCCCTATCCCTCGCTCCACCCGCAAATCCGCCGGGTGGTGGACGCCTTCGGGCCGCAACGCGTGTTCTGGGGCACCGACCTGTCCCACCTTCCCTGTCCCTACGGGCAGGCGCTGACGCTGTTCACCGAGGAGCTGCAAAACCTGACG
>JAPOQB010000915.1 GCA_026710965.1 Deltaproteobacteria bacterium
CTCCTCGTTCTCCCGGGTGGACCACGACGCCGACCAGCGCAGGTGCTCCGAGCCCTTCATGTTCTCTTCCATCCAGGCCCGGACCTCCTTGCGGAACTCGGTCATCTCAGGGGAGTCTTCTTGCAGATTGAAATCCATGGATGCTCCTTGCTCGCTAAACGACTAATGCGCCGACTCCCGCACCCTCTCCGTCAGTTCCGCGAAAGCGGGAATCCAGGCGGGGTGGCGCGGGAGTGGCGCAGGGGTCCGCATATTCTCAAGCTGTCCGTATGGGCTTGGTGACGGCCAGCGTGTTCCGGCCGGTCCACATGGGCAGCAGCACGCAGTGCCGGTGCTTGCCGCCGGTCACGATCACCATGATGTCGTCGGGCCGGGTAGCCAGGTGCACGATGCCGTCGGGGGTGACGTTGGGCGACTCACGCAACAGCTCCTCGTCGTTCTTGGTGCCCTTGCGGCGGTCCGGGATGCTGGCGAAGGTGATGGTGGAATGCTCCCAGAGGTACTCGCGGATGTCGGCCCGGGTGATGCCGTCCCGCGCCATGATCTCGGCGTCCTCGGTGCACAGGGCCACCAGCGGCGTGCCGCCGCCGAAGCTGCCCACGTCCAGGTGGCTGCCGCCGTGATGCATGGCGATGACCTCCGCCAGCGACGACAGCGCCTCCTGTCCCGTGCTCCCGGCGGTGTGCATGGGGATGAAGCCGTTGATGCCGCACACGGTGACGGTGCTCTGCTCGGGCTTGTAGCCCCGGCTCACGTGGTAGGGCTCCCAGGGACTCTTCTCCTCGTTCTCGCCGAAACAGAAGCTGTACTTGCCGGGCCAACCGAAGGTGGCGCGGTCGGTGTCGCCGGGATAGCCGCCGCCCACGGTGATGAGGATCAGGCGGATGGCGCGGCCGATGGTGGCGTTGGCGCGGTGGCCCGGGCCGAACACGCCGGCGTCGCAGTTGATGCCCAGCTCGTTCCGGACCGGGCCGTTCACCAGCAGCGCCGGGCCCGCGTACCCGGTGGTGGCCTGGACCCCGTAGAGGTTGAAGCGGGGCTCCATGATCCCCTCCACCGCGGCGATGACCACCGGCAGGTACTCCGGCAGGCACCCGGCCATCACGCTGCTGACGGCGATCTTCTCCACCGTGGCCGGCGCCCACTTGGGCGGCACCTGCCCGATGATCTCCTGGGGATCGCGGTGGGTGCCCGTGAGCATGCGCTCCACGCGTTCCCGGGTGGGCGGGACGATGGGCAGGCCGTCGCTTAGCTGGCGCTCGCAGAACCAGTCGTTGACCGCCTCCAGCGAGTCCTCCACCTCGATGACTTCGGAAACGAGCTTCACTTGTGACGTGTCGGCGGGCATGCGTAAAGGGTCCGTGGTGCGCCTTGGTGAGGGATGTCCGCCCGGGCGCTATTTGCCCGCCTGGGCTTCAGCTCCCGCGGCGCCGGCCGGCGCAGACTCGGCGGCATCGGCGTCCGTCAAGGTCTCGCGTACCGGACCGATGGCGATCCTGGCATCCTCGGCGTGCTCGCCCGGCCGCGCGCCGCCGCTCGGATGGTGCGGGATCTGCACCAGCGGCAGTTGCGGCATACCAAAGAACACCGATTCCTTCCGGCCCAGCTCCA
>JAPOQB010000916.1 GCA_026710965.1 Deltaproteobacteria bacterium
GAAGCCGCCGCCGATGTCCGGGATGATGACCCGGATGTCGTCGATCTCGAGGGCGTCTCTGAGCGCGTCGTAGATGTTCTCCGGCACTTGGGTGTTGGTGCGCACCGTGAGTTTGCGGCTGAAGCGGTCGTAAGAGGCGATGCACGCCAGCGGCTCCAGCGGCGTCGAGCTGTAGCGGTGAATCTTGAGGTTCTCCCGCACCACCCGGTCCGCCTCCCGGAACGCCTTCTCGGTGTCGCCGTATTCCAGCGTGCCTTGCCAGGCCAGGTTGGCGCCCAGTTCGTCGTAGATGACCGAGGCGTCCTCGCCGGCCATGGCCTTGTGGACGTCGGAGTTGGCGGGGAGGATCTCGTAATCCACGGCGATGGATTCGAGAACGTCCTCCGCGGTGCTCCGGTCCCTGGCCGCCACCGCGCCCACGGGCTCGCCCACGTAGCGCACCTTGTCCACCGCGCCGGCGTACTCGGCGATGGGCTTCTTGAGGCCCGCGGCGTAGCGGCCGGGGCGGAAGGGCTTGGTTTCCCGCTTGATGTCCTCGGGAGTCACCACCGCGAACACGTCCGAGCGGCTCAGGGCCGCCTGGGCGTCCACCCCTACGATGCGCGCGTGCGCGTGGGGGCTCCGCAGGAACACCGCCTGCAACATGCCGGGCTCGGTGAAGTCGTCGGTGTACCGACCCTTCCCGCTCACGAGCCGCGGCCCTTCCTTGCTGCGGGCGGCAAGGCCCACGTATTGTTTCGGATCTGCCTTAGCCATTGTCGACCTGCCCCGCGGCTTCCTTCACCGCCGCAACGATCTGCACGTATCCGGTGCACATGCACAGATTCCCCGCCAGTCCTTCGCGGATCTCCTCTTCGCTGGGTTCCGGGTTCTTCTTCAACAGAGAGTCCGCCGCCATGATCATGCCCGGCGTGCAATAACCGCACTGGAAGCCGTAGTTGTTGATGAAGGCCTCCTGCACCGGGTGCAGGGTGTCGCCGTCGGCGAGTCCCTCGATGGTGGTGATCTCCTTGCCGTTGGCCTGCACCGCGAACATCAGGCACGATTTCACCAGCGTGCCGTCCACCTGCACGGTGCAGGCGCCGCACTCGCCGACGATGCAGCCGATGTGGGTGCCGGTGAGGCCGATGGTCTCCCGCAGAAAGTAGGAAAGGAGCTGGCGCGGCTCGATTTCCTCCTCGTACAACCGTCCGTTGACGGTGACGCGAACCGATTGTTTCATGGCGTGATCGTCGCTCCCAATGTGTTTGGATCGAATCCCCGGCGCGGCCCGGGCTGCTGATCGCCGTCCATAATCGAAAGCGCGGCCGAGCTGTCGGCCGCGCTCCGGAACTGCACAAAGGACGGTTTATAACGGGGTGTCCGCGGGCGTGTCAAATCACGCGCGGGCCGCGCGCTTCTTCACCCACGGCGCGTTGCGCCACACCGCGATCCGGTAGCCCAGCAGCAGTGCCAGCACGGCGGCGTAAATGAGCGGTTCCCTCAGGTCGGCCTTCACCAGCCATAGGAAGTGGATGACCCCGGCGATGGCGGCGAAGTAGACGAGGCGGTGGAGCTGCTGCCAGCGGCGGCCGCCGAGCCGCCGGATCATGCCGGCGGTGGAGGTGGCCGCCAGCGGCACCATCAGGGCGAATCCCACGGATCCCGCGGTGATGTAGGGCCGCTTGAAGATGTCCTGCAGGATCGCGGCCGGGTCGAAGAAGTGGTCCAGCACCACGAAGGTCGACAGGTGCAGGCAGACGTAGAAGAACGCGAACAGCCCCAGCATGCGCCGCAGCCGGATGAGGCTGGCGTAACCGGTGAGCCGCCGGAGCGGCGTCACCGCCAGCGTGATCATCAGGAACACCAGGGCGAAGGTGCCGGTGGTGTGGGTGATGAACTCTACCGGGTTGGCCCCCAGCCCGCCGGTGAAAAGGCCCACGACGAGCCGCACCGCGGGGATCAGGGACAGCGCGAAGACGAGTACCTTGATCCAGGTAATCGGCTTCATCGTCAGTACAGCTTGGTCAGGTCCATGCCCTTGTACAGGTGGGCCACCTGCTCTTCGTAGCCGTTGAACATCAGCGTCTTCCGCCTGAAGAAGTCACCGATGCGCCGCTCGCTGGCCTGGCTCCACCGGGGATGGTTCACGGTGGGGTTCACGTTGGAGTAGAAGCCGTACTCCTGGGGCGCCGCCATGTTCCACGCGGTGGGCGGCTCCTCCTCCACGAAGCGTATCTTGACGATGGACTTGCCGCTCTTGAAGCCGTACTTCCACGGCACCACCAGCCGGATGGGCGCGCCGTTCTGGTTGGGCATCACCTCGCCGTAGAGCCCGACCCCCATGATCGTCAGCGGGTTCATGGCCTCGTCCATGCGCAATCCCTCGACGTAGGGCCAGTCGAGGACGCCCCGGTGCTGGCCGGGCATCTGCTCGGGATCGAAGAGGGTGACGAACTGGATGTATTTTGCGTTGTTGGTGGGTTCTACCGCCTTGATCAGGTGGCTCAGCTCGAACCCGATCCAGGGGATCACCATGGACCACGCCTCGACGCACCGCAGCCGGTAGACCCGCTCCTCCAGCGGCATCTTCAACAGCTCCTCGATGCCGAAGGTCCTGGGCTTGTTGACCTCGCCCTCCACCTCCACGGTCCAGGGGCGGGTCTTGAAGTCCTTGGAGTTTCTCTGGGGGTCCGACTTGGCGGTGCCGAACTCGTAGAAGTTGTTGTAGCTCGTGATGTCCTTGAGCGGGGTCTTGGGCTCGTCCGTGCCAAACTTGCCGGTGGTGAAACCCTCGAGCTTGGTGGCAGCCCGGGCCTCGCCCAGGGGA
>JAPOQB010000892.1 GCA_026710965.1 Deltaproteobacteria bacterium
CGCTGGCGACGCCTCCGGGGGTTCGGTCAGCTCGCGGACCTCGTGGCTAGAGTGAAGTTCGTCGATGGTATCGATGAAAGGGAGATCACCAGGAACGCCGCCTGATTCAGCTCGGCTATACACCAGATTTGACAGTAGCTCTTTGTAATCCTCGAGGTCAGCAAAGGACGACTTCCCGAGCCTTTCAGTTTCTTCGACGTGAGAAAAAACAACTTCCTCTACTTCGTGCCTAAATCGCTCGATTTCGAGCTCATTAGTAAGTTGCTCAAAGTAGTTTTGGGGAAGATACCGTATAGCTTCGAGGTTTTCGGTATTACAGGGCTCGCTCAATCGTTTCTCAACACGGTTATCACTCAACCAGGTCACTGCACCTATGAAGTTCTCGGCAAAGCCGGGTTGCCTGAATTTCTTGTTCCTGGACTGGTTTGTCAAAAAAGAAAAGTGGTTCTCCTGGCGGCTCTCGCCGAGCAGGCCGATAATATCGACAAGGGCACTCTTCCCACTACCCTTGTTCCCTATAATTGCAGTCAACTCCGGGTTGAGAGGGAGCACTACATTCTTGAACCACCGCCCATTTCGCTCGTCGTAACCTGCGACTTGATCTATACAGACGGTCTTGAGGAACTTGGTGGAGTCCTGTTCTTGGCGGGTGATTACGTCTGGTGTACGTCCGATGTGGACTCGAGACTCGGGTTCATGACAAATTTGGGTCAAACCAGTAAACGTCGTATCCGCCTTAATCCAAGTAGGTGGGTAATCAGCCACGTCACCACCGAGGCGTTCTAGATCATCGAAAGAATGGGCGTCACTCCCGGACACTACGGGCTTGGGTCGAGCTTCACCGTTGGTATAGCGGTCTGTCCTTAGGAAAAACGGCGAGTTCTTTTCATTGCCGAAGAACAAATGGCACCTTCTGTCTAGACGATCAGCAAGAGCAACTTTTCTCGGAGATGTCGTATCTGTGGAGCGAAGGCCGTCATTGTTCGCCGGCAAGGCGAGTAGATATGGCATGGAGTCACCGAACGTCTCTTCAAGGGCGCTAAGGAGATCATCGTGGGTTACTGTGGCTGATTCAAAGTCAGCCGTTGTCTTGAGATCGGAGCATGGTCTCTTAGCATTGGTGTCGTCAATCGCCTGTGTTTTGAGATCCGTCAGAAAACGTTGAAGTTTGTCTTTGCCGCATACGTTGGTGTCATTGTCAAAAAGGACATGAATGTTTGGGTGGCCGCCATCGTTGCTAATGGACTCGGATAGACGGAACTCGATGTTGGGAAAGAAAGTTTTCGTCGATGTTGGGTCTTGTGTGCTATAACGGTCTACGAACTCAAAGTACGCATCAAAGCTAAAATAGTCAGTTATTCCAAATACCTGCACCGGTGACTCTTTTAGGATCTCTATATAGCGGTTCCAGGTCGAGTCGTCGGTACCACCAAAAGCATTGTTTAGTTTGGTGCCGGGTGTATGCAGATGCAGGTCCCAGCGCCGCCACAAGGACCCGGATGGATGTCTGGTTGGATCGCTCACGTCGTAAACCCTCCTGTGCCCTTGAACCAGCAGGGGAAACCCCTAGCTGTCTCGGCCCGCTCTCTCCACAGCATAACCCACGGCCCGTGGTCTCCACTGGATCCGGAAGTTACTAGTTTGCCAAGAATACAGGTGCTCGGCTAGTGGGTTGCTGAATTACGTTTATGCTCATCTAAATAGAAAGGTCTTTATATAATGAAAATAAGCGTCGAGATACGGCTTGATGTCCCCTACGGGGGCGGCCCCGACGGCAAGCTTTGCAACGACGTGTACCTGCCGGCCGGTCCGGGGCCGCATCCGGCGCTGTTTTGCCTTCACGGCGGCGCCTGGGCCCGCGGAAGCCATCGACAGTACCAGGAGTGGGGGCCGTGGCTGGCGGCCCGCGGGTACGCTCTGGTGGCGGTGGACTACCGGTTGTCGAAGGATGTTTCGCCCTCGTGGCCGGGCGTGCACGAGGACATTCAACGAGCCCTGCGCTGGGTCCTGGAGGAGGCGCCCGGGCTGCGCGTCGATCCGGACCGGCTCGGGCTCGTGGGCGATTCGGCGGGCGGGCACATGGCGGCGCTGCTATCCCTGGAGGATTGGGTGAGGCCGCACCTGCGCGCGGTGGTGGGGGTCTACGGCATTTACGACCTGCTCGACTGGTGGAAAGTGACTCAAGGGAGGCTGGATGATCCCGTGGGCAAACTCATGGGCAACACGCCCGCCGAGGCCCCCGACGACTACCGCCGGTTCTCGCCGCTGCAGGGAGTCGAGGCCCAGGGCGTGCCGCCGGGGGTCCCGTACCTTATCATCCACGGCGAACAGGACCCCATCGTCCACCACAACCAGTCCGAGCGCTTCATCGCCGCCCTTCGTGCGGCCGGCGCCGAGGTCGAAACCCTGTTCGTCCCGGGCGCCGGGCACTCGTGGTTCACCTACCTGCCCGACCAGCCCGACCGCCGGCGGGTCGACCAGGAGCCCAACGTCACGGTGGCGCCGGTGCTGCTCGATTTTCTCGAGCGCAACATTGGGTCTCGGGCTGACTAGTACTGGGCGGCGCGGCGCTGCCTGAGGAATTCCCCGGCCACGATGGGCGGATATTGCCGCGGCCGGTCGGCGCCGCAGCAGGCATCCATGCACCGGACCGTGACCTTGCTGTTGGGATTGTAGAAGAAGACGGTGGAATACCGGGACTGCTTCACGTCCGTGTCCGGCAAGGCCACGCGATGTTTCGCCGACTGGTAGATGCCGTTGGTCCAGCGTGACAGCAGGTCGGCCACGTTGACCGTGACGGTGCCGGGGACCACCGGGACCGTCAGCCACCGGCCGTCCACCAGGGCTTCCAGCCCTTCCACCGAATCCTGAAAGACGAGGGTCACGGTGCCGTAGTCGGTATGGGTGCCGGCCCGCAACTGCCCGGCTCCGGGCTGGTGCTCCACCGGCGGATAGTGGAAGAAGCGCACGGTGCTGGCATGGGGCGCGTGCTTGTCGACGAAGAAGTCTTCCGGCGCTCCCAGGGAGAAGGCCATGGCTTGTACCAGCGCCGCGCACGCCCGGGCGCCGGCTTCGTGGAGGTCCAGCACCGTCTCACGGAAACCGGCGACGGGAATGTGCCAACGGTCGAGCAACTCCAGACTGGCCTGGTTCAGGCTGAACGATTCCTTGAGGTCCCCGGGCTGTCGGGTATCGAGGTGTTCGACGGCGACGCCGACATACCCCGAGATGACGTCCAGATCGGACCGTCCGATGGCCGCCTTGACCTCATCGGGCAAGGCAAAGAACTCCTTCGCCCTGGCCCACACCCGTTGGAGCAACCCGTCGGGCAACGGCAGGTTGGCCACGTTGAGAAAGCCGAACTCGCTGCAGGCGGCGCGGATTTCCGCCGCCACGCGGCGGCGCGCGGCCGCGTCACCGCCCAGGAACGGCCCGAAGTCGACTTGCGGTATGCCCGGCACTATTGGGTAAGCCTGGCGGCGCCGGCCTCGGTGACGAGCCGCTCCAACCGGTCGTAGGGTTCCGCGCCGACGATGGCCAGACCCTCGGACAGATAGGTGGGGACGGCCGATACGCCGAGAGAGTAGCAGCGTTGCCAGTCGTCGTTGACCGGCTGCTGGAAGGTGCGGTCGGCAATCACCCGGCGCGCCTCCTCCACCGGCAACCCGGCCTCTTCCACCAGTGGCAGCAGGACTTCCGGCTCTCCAATATTCGCCGCTTCGACGAAATACGCGCGGAACACCGCGTCGTTGAAGGCGTCGCCCCGGCCTTC
>JAPOQB010000296.1 GCA_026710965.1 Deltaproteobacteria bacterium
AAGGTGTCCTGCATGTCCCGGGCCGGATGATCTCTGGGAATATTCAGCGCCTCGAAGTTGTGGTAGTCGTCCTCCACGTCCGGACCCCGGGCGATCTCGAATCCCATGCCGGTGAAGACGTCGATGATCTCGTCCGTAACCTGGGTGAGAGGGTGCACGCGGCCCCGTTCCACGCGGTTCCCCGGCAGCGTCACGTCGAGGCGGGGACCCTGGTCCATCAGGCGCGCCCGGTTCGCCCGAAGATCCTCGAGGCGCGCTTCGAGCAGCTCCTCGATCTCGGCCCGCCGCCGGTTCAGTTCCTGGCCGGCACGTGGCCGCTCGTCGGCCGGCAACTCCCTGAGCCCGCGCATCAGCGCCGTGAGCTTGCCGCCCTTGCGGCCCAGGTAGTCGATACGGACCTGCTCGATTTCCTCTTCGGAGGCGCACCGTTCAAGGCGTCCGGTGACCTCCTCGTGGAGCTTGTCGAGGGTGTCGATCATGGTCGGGGCGGGTATCAGGCGTTGGCGGCGTCCCCCGGATCGAGGGCGAGTTTGGCGCACTGCACGACCTGGTCGAACACCGCCGCGTCCCGCGCCGCGAGATCGGCCAGGATCTTGCGGTCCAGCGCCACGCCGGCCACCTTCAATCCGTGAATCAGCTTGCTGTAGGACAGTCCGTTGACCCGCGCGCCGGCGCTGATGCGAATGTTCCACAGACCCCGGAAGGTGCGCTTGCGTACTCGCCGGTCCCGGTAGGCGTAGACGAGTCCGCGCTCGACGGTTTCTCTGGCGACGCGGTACAGTCTTCGGCGGCCTCCGACGTACCCCTTGGCCAATTTCATGATCTTTCTTCGGCGCCGGCGGGAAGCCGGTCCGGCTTTGACTCTAGGCATGGCTCTGTGCTCCTTGAACCAATATCAACAGGGGCGCTGCCGAGGAGGGCGCGCCCTGGTGTCCTGTCCCGTCACTGGCCCTTGTCCGAACGGGTAATCTCAGCGGTGGATCCCGGTGCCCGCGCCCCGGGACGTGAGTGGCCGCCCCCTACAGGTAGGGGATGAGGCGCCGCATGGTCTTCGTTTCGTAGCTCGATACCGACTCGGCCTGTCTCAGGCGACGTTTCCGCTTGCGGCTCTTGGTGGACAGAATATGGCTCGTGAAGCCGTGCCGCCTCATGACCTTTCCACTCTTGCTGACCTTGAACCGCTTGGCCGCCCCCCTCTTGGTCTTTATCTTGGGCATCCTGAGTATCCTTGTTCCTTGTGCAATGCTCGCATCAGACGCTTGTTTTCGGTGTCAGGAGCATGGCCATGCTCCGCCCCTCCAGCTTCGGCGACACGTCCAGCTTCGCCAGATCCTGCACGACTTCGAAGACCCCGTTGAGCATGGCTCTGCCGAGCTCGGGGTGCGTGATCTCGCGGCCTCGAAAGAAGACCGACACCTTCACGCGCTGTCCCCGTTCGAGAAAGCGCCGGATGTTCCGCACCTTGAACTCCCGGTCGTGCTCGTTGGTCCGGGCTCCCATCTTCACTTCCTTGACGGCAACGAAAGTGGCGTTGCGTTTCGCCTCCTGCGTCTTTTTCTTCTGCAGGTAGCGATACTTGCCGTAGTCCAGCAAGCGGCACACCGGAGGCTGTGCGTCAGGGGCTACTTCCACCAGGTCGAGCTCTTTTTGCTCCGCGATGCTCAGAGCTTCATGCAACGGCATGACTCCAAGCTGTTCCTCCGCGTCGATAACGCGGACCTCGCGTGCTCGGATCTGCTGGTTGATTCTTGTGGGCCGCGCTATAAAGCACCTCCTGAAAAGATACGTGTATCCAGTGTCATTGGACGGGCTCCGTTTCCTGACCCACGTCTTCCCGGAGCTTATCGAGAAATGCCTCTACCGGCATGGCCGGCAGGTTTTCCCCGCCGCGTTTCCTCGCCGACAGAGTTCCATTCCGCACTTCCTTGTCGCCGATGACCAATGCGTACGGTATCTTGGCCAACTGCGCTTCCCGGATCTTGAAGCCCAGCTTCTCGTTGCGGTCATCCAGCTCGATCCGCCATCCGCCCGCCTGCAGCCTGTCGCAAACGTCCGCGGCATAGGGCTTTTGTTGATCCGTGACCGTTACGATGCGCGCCTGGACAGGGGCCAGCCACAACGGGAACGCCCCCCCGGTGTGCTCGATCAACACCGCCATGAAGCGTTCGATGGAGCCGAGGATCGCCCTGTGAATCATCACCGGCCGCTCCTCCGCGCCGGTGGGCGAGACGTAGCCGAGGTCGAACCGTTCGGGCATGGAGAAGTCGAGTTGAACCGTGCCGAGCTGCCAGCCGCGCTTCATCGCGTCCTTGACCACGAAATCGATCTTCGGGCCATAAAAGGCGCCGTCGCCCTCACTGATCTCATAGGCTACGTTCCGTTTCTCCAGCGAGGCGGCCAAGGCGGCCTCGGCCCGTTCCCAGGTCTCCAGGGCGCCCAAGTACTGGTCCGGCCTGGTGGAGAGGAAGACCTCCAGATCCTCGAAGTTGAACCTATGATACACCTCGCGAAGCATGTCAAGCAGGCAGGCGATCTCCTCCTCGATCTGCGAGGGGGCGCAGAAGATGTGGGCGTCGTCCTGCGAAAAGCTGCGCACCCGCGTGAGCCCGGCGGTGACGCCGGATTTCTCGTAACGGTGCAGGCGCCCGAAATCCGCCAGCCGTATCGGCAGATCCCGGTAGGAGCGCTTCTTCGAGGCGTAGATGAACGTGTGGCTCGGGCAGTTCATGGGCTTGACGCCGAACTCGCGCTCATCGATGTGGGTGAAGTACATGTTGTCCTTGTAGTGATCGTAGTGCCCCGACCGGTGCCACAGGCCGGCGTCGAAGATTTGCGGCGTGATCACCTCTTCGTAGCCGTAGCGCCGGTACAGGCCGCGCATGTACTCCACCAGGGTGTTGTAGACGAAGGCCCCCTTGGGATGAAAGAACGGGCTTGCCGGGGCCGCGGGATGAAAACTGAACAGGTCCAGCTCTTTTCCGAGCTTGCGGTGGTCCCGCTTGCGCGCTTCTTCGAGCAACGCCAGGTGTTGCTTCAACTCCTTCCGGGACGGGAACGCGGTGCCGTAGATGCGCTGGAGCATCTCGTTCTTCTCGTCGCCGCGCCAGTAGGCTCCGGCCACCGAGGTCAGCTTGAAAGCCTGGATGAACCCGGTTCTGGGAAGGTGCGGGCCCCGGCAGAGGTCGACCCACTCGCCCTGTCGATAGAGTGATACGGTCCCATCGGGAATGCCGGACAGAATCTCGACCTTGTAGTCCTCCCCCATGCCGCGGAACAGCTCGATGGCCTCGTCCTTCGGTAGCTCCTCGCGGGTGATGGACAGGTCCTGCCCCGCCAGCTCGCGCATCCGTTCCTCGACCTTCTCGATCTCCTCGGGCGTGAACGGCTTGTCGCGCTTGAAGTCGTAGTAGAAGCCTTCCTGGGTGGTGGGTCCGATGGTCACCTGGGTGCCGGGAAACAGGCTTTGCACCGCCTGGGCCATGAGATGTGCCGTGGAGTGGCGCAGGATGTCG
>JAPOQB010000753.1 GCA_026710965.1 Deltaproteobacteria bacterium
CATCAAGGCGCAGGTGCCCATGGCGGAGGTGCTTCGGTACGCTTCCGACCTCCGCTCCATGACCAGCGGCAGGGGAGAGTTCCAGTCGGAATTCTCGCACTACGAGGAGCTGCCGCCGCACCTGATGGAAAAGGTCCAGGCCGAGGCCAAGGCCGAGGCGGCAGGCGACTAGGGTCCTGTCCGGTTCATTCGCATCGTATGATGCGCAGGATTTCGTCGTCGGCACGGCGCGATGACGTGTAGGGGCGACCGGCGGTCGCCCCCGTGGCCGGCAGCACGCGAGGAAGAGCAACGCAACCGATGCAGGGGCGGATTTTAAACCCGCCCGTGTTGATCCTATGCAGAAAAGCTTCGAACAACTGTCGGCGTCGTTGCTTTATTGCAACAAGTGCGGTCAGGCCATGCCGGTGCGCGAGCGGTTGTTGCTGGTCTTGCCCGACGGCGACCTCTACGACTACAGTTGCCAGCGTTGTGGCAGCTCGGTGGGCTCCAAGACCGTGAAGTCGGAGCCGGAGATGCCTCAGGTGCCCCCGCGCATCGTGAGGGGGCTATAGGGCATCGGATCATGATCATCGATTTTCAAAGCCATATTTTTCCCGAGCGCTACATGCGGACCATGGGGGAGCGGGACGGGGCCGTCATATTGGAGCCGCCGGACCCCCACAGCGGCATGGCGTACCTCTACGACAAGACGCTGGCCTGCCGCATCAACACGGCGATCTTCAAGGGCCGTGATATCGACCAGCGGCTGGAGCACATGGACCGTCAGGGCGTGGACGTGCAGGTAGTGAGCATCCCGGCGCCCGGCGCCGACCGCTACGGCCCGGCCGACGCCGTGGCCATGGCGCGGGTGGCCAACGACGAGTTGGCCGAGATGTGCGACCGGCATCCGGACCGGTTCGTCGGCTTGGCGACGTTGCCGACCTCGTCCATCGAGGCCTCGCTGGAGGAGCTCGATCGCGCGGTCCAGGAGCTGGGGCTCCGCGGCTGGGGCTGCTTCACCAATCTCAACGGCCGGCCTCTCGACGACGAGGTCTTCTTTCCCATCTACGAGAAGCTCGCGGAGTATGAGCTGCCGGTGTACCTCCACCCCACCGCGCCCCTGGCCACCGAGGCCGTCGGCCTGGATATCATGCCGGTGCTGATTTTCGGATGGGCCTTCGACAGCACCGTCGCCATGACCCGGCTGGTATACGGCCGGGTGATCGAACGTTTTCCGACGCTGCCTTTCGTGGTGGCGGACGTGGGCGGCGTGCTGGCTTTCTTCGGACAGCGCGCCATCAACATCTACACCGGGCGGGACGACGAGATGCGCGAGCGCTACGGCCTGCGGGAGAACCCGCTGGACTCGTTCCGGAGATTTTTCGTGGACACCGCCGATCACCCGGCCAACACGCTCAGGTGCGTGATGGATTTCTTCGGCCCGGAGCAACTGGTATTCGGCACCAACTATCCCTACGGCCCGGAGGACGGCTGCGGCTTCATCAAGAACAGCCTCAAGGCCCTCGACGACCTGGAATTGGCGCCGGAG
>JAPOQB010000716.1 GCA_026710965.1 Deltaproteobacteria bacterium
GCCAAACGTGGAGTGGACATCACCTCGGGTCTCGAGATGATGCCCAACCTGTACAAGCTCATCGACGAGGCGCGGGAGGTGAACCTGCCCATCATCTACATCCAGACCGTTCACAGCGAGTGGACCGACACCGAGCCCTGGATCTACCGCAAGCCCGAGGGCGCGGACAAGGAAACCTGCCGCGAGGGATCCTGGGGCGCCGACTTCTTCGACGGCATCGAGCCCCGGGCGGATGAGCGCGTGGTGATCAAGCACCGCTACAGCGCTTTCATCAACACCGACCTTGAAACGATCCTCAAGGCCAAGGGCATCGAGAGCGTCCTTCTGACCGGCGTGGCCACCAACGTGTGCGTGGAAAGCACCATGCGGGACGCCTTCATGCTGGACTACTACGTCACCATGGTGCACGACTGCATGGCCACTTCCGACCCGGTGCTCCACGAGGGCACGCTTGAGAACACCCGCCGCCAGTTCGGCCTGGTGGCGTCCCATCGGGAAGTCATCGATACGTGGGAGGGAGCGGAGCGGAAGAAGACTGCCCCGGGGTTCTAGCGGGTTTCAGCGGTCTTCCCGGCGTCAGCGCGGTTCTCTCTCTGCCATCAGGGCGACCAGGTCCGCTACACGGCAACTGTAGCCCCATTCGTTGTCGTACCATGACAGGACCTTCACCATCCTCTCGTCCAAGGCAACCGTGGAAAGTCCGTCAACGATGGAAGAAGCCGGATTCCCCTTGAAGTCGCTCGAGACGAGCGGCTTGTCGCAGTAGTCCAGGATCCCCTTCAAGGACCCCTCGGCGGCTGCCGCCAAAGCCTCGTTGATGTCGTCCGCCGCAGCCTGTTTCTTGAGGTCGCTGACGAGGTCCACCAGCGAGACGGTGGCGGTGGGCACGCGCAGCGCCAGTCCGTGCAGCTTGCCTTGCAGTTCGGGAATGACGGCCCCCAGCGCTCGCGCGGCCCCGGTGGTGGTGGGCACGATGTTCATGGCGGCGGCCCGCGCGCGCCGGGGGTCCTTGTGCGCCACGTCCAGGATGCGCTGGTCGCCGGTGTAGGCGTGGGTCGTGGTCATGAAACCTCTTTCGATGCCGAAGCGGTCGTGGAGGACCTTGGCAACCGGCGCCAGGCAGTTGGTGGTGCAGGATGCGTTGGAGACGACACGATGTCTTTCGGGATCGTATCGGGACTCGTTCACGCCCAGGACGACGGTGAGGTCTTCGTTCCTGGCCGGCGCGGTGATCACCGCTCTGCGCGCCCCGGCCTGGAGGTGGGCCGATGCCGCACGGGCGTCGGTGAAGGCGCCGGTGGACTCGATGACCAGGTCTACCCCCAGCTTTTTCCAGGGCAGTTGGGACGGTTCCAGTTCATGGGTGACGCTGATAGCGGCGCCGTCGACCTCGATGACGCCCTCGCCGGCCGTTACCTCACCGGGATACATGCCGTAGTTCGTGTCGTACTTGAGGAGGTGCGCGCTGATTTCGACTCCCGCGATGTCGTTGACGGCGACGACGGACAGACGATCCGGGTATCTTTCCAGTATGGCGCGCAAGCTGAGCCGGCCGATGCGGCCGAAACCGTTGATGGCAACTCGTGTGGTCATGATGGCTCCCGCAATGAACTGCCGGTCGAGAGACTCCCTCGTAGGGAAGGCTCCTAATCCAGCTTGATGTCCAGTTCCTCCAGCAGAGCAGCAGCGTCCAACTTGAACCCCTCGTCGATGTCCTGATAGAGGCTCTTGCCCTTGGTGTCGGCGTCGACGATGAGGGGGCCCAGACCGTCCACCTCGACGATCCACATGGCCTCGGGCCGGCCCAGCTCGGGCCAGGCGCACTCGATGACCTTGACCACGCGCGAGGCGTACTCGTTGTAGTTGCCGGCGCACACCAGGTGCACACAGC
>JAPOQB010000422.1 GCA_026710965.1 Deltaproteobacteria bacterium
CCTCAGGCTTCGCGAGCCGGTCGAGGGTTTCGGGCGCCTGCTGGAGACGTTGCCGTGAGCGGGTGGAGTTTAGTATGTCGCCCTTCGACTTCGCTCCGCTGACGCTCCGCTACGCTCAGGACGAACGGAAAATGCACACGACAAAATACAAACGAGAAATACACACGTTCGTCCTGAGCGTAGCGGAGCGTCAGCGGAGCGAAGTCGAAGGGCGCTAACTGCCGCGTCGAAGTTCGTAGCAACGGGGACACCAGACCCTGGAAAGGGGGAAGGGAAATGGGACAGATACTCGGCCTGGGCATCACGCACTACCCTGGACTCGGCTTTCAGGGGAACATGACCCGGCGCATCAAGATGTGCCTGGAGGACCCCGCCCTGCCCGAACATCTGCGCGACATGAACAACTGGCCGGCGCCCATGCGCGACCAGTGGGGCACGGACGACGGCCAGAGCCACTCCGACGCGCACCGGCAGGACCTGATCGACCGCTTCCGTATCGCCCGCCAGGCGCTGGACGAGTTCCAGCCCGACCTTTGCCTGCTGTGGGGTGACGACCAATACGAGAACTATCACGAAGACTGCGTGCCGGCCTTCTCCATCCTCGCCTATGAGTCGGTGGACGCGCAGCCGTGGACCCATAGCCGCCGGGGCGCCAACGTCTGGGACGAACCGGACGACAAGACCTTCACCATCAAGGGCCACCAGGAAGGCGGGAAATATCTGGCGTCGATCCTGCTGGACAACGGCTTCGACGTGGCCTACTCCTACAAGCCGCTCCACCGCGGGCTGGGCCACGCCTTCGTCAACTCCATCCTGTACCTCGACTGGGACCGCCAGGGGTTCCCCTACCCGCTGGTGCCGTTCACCGTGAACAGCTACGGGCGCAAGCTGGTGGGCAGCCGCGGTGTCCCGCTGACGCCTTCGGCCGCCAAGAACATCGAGGACCAGTGGGACCCGCCGGGCCCCCAGCCCTGGCGCTGCTTCGACATCGGCGCGGCCACCGCCCGGGCGTTTCTCGACAGTCCGTGGAAGGTGGCGCTCATCGCCTCGTCGAGCTGGTCCCACTCGTTCCTCACCGCCAAGCATTCCTTCATGTACCCGGACGTGGAATCCGACAAGCGCTACTTCCAGGCGCTCCGGGACGGCGACTGGGACACCTGGCGCCAGACCAACCTGCCCGAAGCCGAGGACCGCGGCCACCACGAGCTGCTCAACTGGTTCGCCCTGGCCGGGGCCATGGCCGAGATCGACCGCAAACCCGACGATGCGGTGTTCCTGGAATCGTGGATCTCCAATTCGGACAAGGTTTTCGCGCTGTTTCGCCCGCCGCAGCATGCCGGTTAACCAGAGCCATGCTATGCTGGAGTTTCGGACCCAGCGAGTCTCTGCGGTCAGAGGCATAGCGGAGACCGTGGTCAAGGGGAGCCGGCTTCCGCCTACCGAAACAAAGACGTAATGAACCAGCTTTGCCCGGAGTACGACCTCACGGATAGCCTCAGCAAACGTATCCTCCGGGCTGCCCAGGATATTGGCGGGGGAATTTGGCGAAGTTCTTGCTAAGTCGCTTCGCCCAACTCACCCAGTCGCCGTACTGCTCCCGGCCAATTCAAACCCAGTCCAGACAAGTCCTAGGTGGGTTTTGGTTTGCAGACCTTGCAATTCGGGCATCCTCTACCTAGAGTCTAGCCATGGTGAAGGGCGAAGACACCGAGGCCTCAGGGAAGCCTTTTCAGCAGGCTGCATGGCGAGATCGGATCAGGGCCGATCTCGCCGCTCAAATCGAGGCTGGTGGCACACTCTACGGCTATCGCCAGGACGGCTCCTATGTCGCCCGGACCAAGAGTGGTGACGAAATCGTCACGCCGGGCGCAAGCAAGAACGCCTGATTCCGCCCGCCCATGCCTTCGGCCACGCCGATCCTCTATGTCGTGGCCGGCCCGAACGGATCAGGGAAATCCACGCTAACACGTTCCCGGCGATTCGGTGGGGTGGAGTTGATCGACCCTGACGCCATAGCCCGCCGCCGTACTAGTCTCGGTGATCTCGAGAGTGCCGTGCGCACAGCCC
>JAPOQB010000373.1 GCA_026710965.1 Deltaproteobacteria bacterium
CCTCTTTTGTTGCTGGGCTTGAATACGCCGGAGTGGCGCGGAGATCTGAGGAGTATGTGTACGGCATCTCCCGCGCTCTCATCGGGGATGGTCTTGCCGATGCGTTGCAATACCCGAAGTCCTCTACCCTCGGCGTGCTGCCCTGGTTCCGGGCCCAGGACAGGTTCGCTCGCATCCTGGACAACGTGGTGCCCAGGCGGTTCCGAAACCGGAGATTGGACGACTTCACCGGCCTGCTGAAGGCTTCGCTGTTCGAGCAAGGCGGCATCACCTACGGTCTGCCCGACCACGTATACGCGGAGGAGTCCAGCAGATGGTGATGCGGGCGAGGGCAGGTGCGAGCCCTCCGGCTACGAGGTGTACGTGGACCGGGTTTCCGACGGCGACCGCACCGCGGGCAGCGAGGCTCTGTCGCCGTGGACCGCGACCGGGCTGGAGCCGAACCCCGAGTACTCGGTCGCCATCTACACCTACTCCGCCGCCGGTGACGAATATTCGGCAGAGCCTGCGGAGGCGACCTTCGCCACCGCCGGAGCCGATGCGGCGAACGCCGAGAAGCACGCGCCCAAGCGGGTGCGCCGGATGCGCGCCGCAAGGGCCCAGGGAGAGGGCGCGTCCGATGACTCCGCAGTCCTTGCCTGGAACCCGCCCAGCACCAAGAACGGCAAGCACCACGCCGCCACCGATTGCGCGGTCATGGTGGTCCGGCTGGCCGAGAACGGCGACAGGACCGAGGTTGCGACCACCGACGAAATCGCCGCAAGGGAGTTCACGGTGGAGGGGCTGACCACCGACCCTCCCGCTTTCTGCGGCGCAGGCGACGCCAGAGCAACCAAAGCGGTGACCAGAGTGCAGCAGGGCCGAGGCAGCACAGAGACCCGCGACGTCGCGCGCCTTCTCGATGAGGAACGGGTCCGACGACCTTTGGCTCCCATGCGCCCGGTTCGATAAGGACAGGCAATCATGCGCAGGCTTCCCGGAATGGTTCAAATCATTAAAACCGCTCTAACCCCGCTGCTGCTCGTCTTTGTCATGAGCCTGGGCGCTGTCGCCGCCACGCCGGCGGTGTTGTCAACACCCGACGCGCCGACCGTAGAGCCAGCCGGAAATCCCGGCGAGATCAGGATTTCCTGGGACCGGATTCCGGGAGCGCAGTACTACACCGTGGGTTGGGTCGACTGGACCGAGGCCAAACCCGTCCTTGATGCAGGAGGAGACTGGCTCAGCCTGTTCCACTACGCCACCGTGTCGGGTGATGTGACCGGTTACACCGTGAAGGGATTGGAGGGCGGGGACGACTACTACGGGATCATGAGGGCGACGGACGCCGAGGATCGATTCGGCGGCGGCTACTCACCGTGGTCGGAGTGGTCGTCTCGGCCGGTCCAACCGGTCGGTCGCCCCGGGCTGACCCCACCGCAGGGCAGATACCTGGGTGTTGGTGAAACAATAGTGTCTGAATCGGGCGGGTTCTCATTTACCCTCACCAACGCATCCACCCCGTCACGAGTGCTCCTTGGTTGCCCGGATGCCCCCTGTCAACTCGCTTCCCCCAGCCAGGGGCGGCGCTACGTCCGTGTCTGCGGAGTCTTCCGGCATAGCTCCGATGGCGAATCTGCTTTGGCTTTGGGTCAAGACACCGTCATGAACAGCGATGCCGGCATCGGGCTCTCCATAAAAACCACGCACGGCAACATCCGGGCGCAAACGGTCCGAACCGGCTGTGAAACTTGGGAAATACCGGAGACGGCCCAAACCGCGATTTACACCGTCAACGTGGTTTCATTTTACTCACAAATTGGCTCGGCCTTGAGGCACGAGCCGGTGTTGGGGACATACCGTATTGACCTGACCGGACCCTCCGCAAAGCCAACGATCACGTTCGGCGACCTGAACTGGAGCAGCGCCATGGTGCAAACCCGCATTGCGCAGTACATCGTGGAAAAAGGCTATGGACACCCCACCGACGTACATTTCGGCGCGACATCGTCCTTGTTCGATGGTCTCCGTGGCGGCGACATCGACATTCTGATGGAACTGTGGCTGCCCAACCAGGAAGAAGCCTGGTCAGCCGGTCTGGAGTCCGGTCATGTCTATTCCCCGGGCGAGAGCCTGGGTAAGGATTGGCAATCCGCTTTCGTGATCCCGGCCTACGTGCAGGAGCAGTACCCTGACCTCGACAGCGTGGAGGACTTGAAAGACCCGCGGTATCGGGAGCTTTTCGCCACGGCTGAGACCGGCGGCAGGGCCCGCCTGGTTTCCTGCGTGGCCGGCTGGGCCTGCGAGGCGGTCAACGCGGCGCAGGTGGCGGGCTACGGTCTGAGCGACCACGTTGAAATCATCAACCCCGGCGACGGCTCCGCCCTAAACGCCGACCTCTACGGCGCCTACGAACGTCGGGAGCCGTGGCTGGGCTACCAGTGGGGCGCCAACGATCCGGCGCTGCTCCTGGACCTGGTTCGCCTGGAAGAGCCTCCCTACAGCGATGAGTGTTGGGCGACCACCAGGGCGTGCGCCTATGAGGACGCCACCATCCTGATCGCGGCCAATCAGGACCTGTCCGAAAGCCGGCCGGACGTGGACGAGATGCTGCGAAATTGGGACTTCCCCATCGACCCGGTCTACCGGGGCATCGCCAGATGGCAGGGCGCCAACCCGGACGCTGATTTGGACGCAACCGCCCTGTGGTGGCTGAAAAACCACGCTGGCGTATGGGGACAGTGGGTTACCGATGATGCCGCTGGGGGCATTCAGGCCGCACTCGCCTCGAATGAACGCGCCGCGGGCTGGCCGGACTAGCAGGTGGGCAAGGCTGGGAGCCGTTGGGCGTTGCCGGAACTCACGGTGTTGGCGGCCTCGTCGCGCGACTACCGGCGACAGGGACGACGCCACGAGAAGATCACCGACTGGGCCCGGCAGGCGGTCATGCTGCTGCGTAGCTCGCTGCCCCACCGGCCCCTGGCGCTGGTGGGCGACAATTGACCTCCTCCGTTGCTGCCAGTCCCCATAGCTTCGGTGGATCGGGAATAAAGATAAACAATCCGGGATAACGATGAGAATGCGAAGCACTATGCAGTGGGCGGCGATGATCGTCGTGTTATCTTTGTTGGCCCTGGTCATGGTGTCGGCAACTGATGACCACCCGCAACCAGAAGGTACGCTCAGCCTGGCTGGCGCTCCAGGGCCGGCATCAACCCCAGGACCGACACCGCC
>JAPOQB010000752.1 GCA_026710965.1 Deltaproteobacteria bacterium
GGCCGCCAACCTGCTCCACGAACACGAGGACATCGAGCTCTTCGATCAGGTTTTCGAGGCTTTCTGGCAGGGCGACATGGAGATCGAGCCCGCCATCGAGACCATGGAGGTCCCCGCCCAGAGCCCGGACGAGGCGCTGGATTCGTCCGATGACAGCGGCGGCACCATGGAAGAGACCTTGACCGAGCAGGAGGGCCCCGGCGACGACAGCTCCACGGACCCGGACCCGCTGATGGTGCCCACCTACAGCCCCAACGAGCAACTGAACGAGAAGGACTTCAGCGAGATGGGCATCGAGGAGAGCCGGGCGGTGACCCAGGCCATCCTGCTCATCGCCTCCAAGATCGCCACCCAGGTGAGCCGGCGCAAGAAGCGCGCCCGACGGGGCACGGAGATCGACCCCCGGGGCACCATGCGCCGCAACATCAAGTATGGCGGCGAGCTGGTGGAGCTGGTGGCGCGGAAGCGCCGCATCAAGAAAACCCGGGTGGTGCTGCTGTGCGACGTGAGCGGCTCCATGGACTGTTACAGCCGTTTCCTCATCCAGTTCATGTACGGCCTGCAGAACGAGCTCTGGGGCGTGGAGACCTTCGTCTTCAGCACCACATTGAGCCGTATCACGCACCTGATCCGCACCAAGAACATCGGCAACGCCCTCGACAAGATCTCCAAGAGCGTGCTGGGGTGGTCCGGCGGCACCAACATCGGCCGGTCGCTGGAGATCTTCAACCGCGACTTCGCGGTCAGCACGGTGACCCACCGCACCGTCGTGGTGATTATCAGCGACGGCTGGGACCGGGGCGACGTGGGCGTGCTGGAGCGGCAGATGCAGGCCCTCAAGCGGCGCTGCGGCAAGATGATCTGGCTGAACCCCTTGCTGGCCAGCGAGAACTACGAGCCCCTGTGCAAGGGCATGCAGGCGGCGCTGCCGTACCTGGACCTGTTTCTCTCGGCCCACAACGCCAACAGCCTGGTCCATCTGGGCCACACCATGCGCAGGCTGGTGGCGTAGTCGGCGCGCCCCGCCGGTTTTCCGCAACGCGACAAGGAGTCATCCATTGGAATCCATTTACGATGACGTCAAGGAGTTCCTCGACAAGGGCGAGACCGTGGCGGTGGCGACCATCGTCTCCACCAAGGGCTCGCCGCCCCGGGAGGTGGGGGCCAAGATGGTGGTGACGGCGTGGGGCGAGATCCTCGGCACCATCGGCGGCGGATGCGGCGAAGCCGACGTCCGGCGCGAGGCCATCGAGGTGGTGCGGACCCGCAGGCCCCGCACCGTGCGCGTGGACCTGCTGGACGACATCTCGTCCGACAGTCCGGCGGTGTGCGGCGGCATCATGAACGTCTTCATCGATCCCTGGTGGAAGGACGAGGAACAGGAAGCCTCCCAAGGTAAGGACTGAATGGACGAACTGGTTCAAGAGCTGATCAAGGTCAAGGATGAGGGCGCGGGCGCGGTGCTCGTCACCGTGGTGGAGTCCCAGGGCCTCGACGGGCTCGGCAGCGGCGACAAGTGCCTGATCCGGGACGGGCGCATCGTCCTGGGGGCGGTGAACGACGCGGGGCTGGAGCAGACGTTGCTCCGGGAGGCGGCGGAGCGGCTCTCGGACGAGCACTCCCGGCTGGTGTCGGTGGAGACCGCCTCCGGAGGGCAGGCGGATGTCTTCTTCGAGGTGATGCCGTCGCCGCCCAAGCTCATCGTCGTGGGGGCGGGGCACATCGCCGTGCCGCTGGTGAGGATCGCCAAGCTCATGGACTACTACGTCGTCGTTATCGACGACCGCATCCTGTTCGCCAACCGTGAACGATTCCCGGACGCCGACGAGGTGGTGGTGGGCGACATGGCCGAGACCGTGAAGGCGCTGGACATCACCTCGACCACTTACGTCGTGCTGATCACGCGCGGCCACAAGTACGATGAGCCGTGCCTGCGCGAGCTGCTGGACCGGCCCGCCAAGTACATCGGCATGATCGGCAGCAAGCGGCGGATCAAGGCGTGCTTCGAACGGTTCAAGGAAGAGGAGCACATCTCCGAGGAACTCATCTCCCGGGTCTACGCCCCCATCGGCCTCGACATCGGCACGGAGACGCCCGAAGAGATCGCCGTGGGCATCCTGGGCGAGATCATCAAGATCCGGCGCGGCGGCAAGGCGCGGTCTCTTTCCAGCAACCAGTGAGGGGTTCCCGCGACATCCTGGTCAAGGGCGTGGTGTTCTCGGACCTGGGACGGGCCGGCGCGTTCCTGGGCATCGACTGGGTGCGCGAGGGTGTCAGGGAGCGGGTGGGCTTCGATCCCTATCCCGGCACTCTCAACGTGCGGGCGAGCGGCGCCGACCTGAACCGGTGGGAGCAGGTGCGGCAACACGGCGGACGGGTCGTTTTGCCGTCGCCGGACCCGGCGTTTTGCAACGCCTTCCTGTTCACCGGCTCCCTTGAGGGATGGGACTCCCAACCGGGGTCGCGCGAAAGGATCGCGGTCGTGGTTCCGGAGGTCGAGGAATACCCCGCCGACAAGTTGGAGATCATTGCCGCGGTTTCGTTGAAGCAGGCCCGCTCGGTGCGGGACGGCGACCAATTGACCGTGGTGTTCGATGGATAGCACCGAGTGTGCGAAAGCCGCCCGCCCAAGGGACCGTGACGGGGAACGGGGCCGCTAGAGGAGGTAAGCCGGTATGCGCCGTCTCATCGTAGGGTTGTCAGGAGCCACCGGATCGATTTTCGGGATCCGCATCCTCCAGGTCCTGCAACCGCTCGCCGACATCGAGACTCACCTGGTCATGAGCAAGGCCGCCAAGATGACCCTGCAGGTGGAGACGCCGCACTCGGTGAAGGAAGTGGAGGCCATGGCCGACGTGGTCCACGACATCAACAACATCGGTGCCAGCATCGCCAGCGGCTCCTTCCGCACCGCGGGCATGGTCATCGCGCCGTGCTCCATGAAGTCCATGGGCGGCATTGTGCTGTCGGTGGGCGGCGACCTGCTGGTGCGCGCCTCCGACGTCATCCTCAAGGAACGCAAGAAGCTGGTGCTGGTGGTGCGCGAGACCCCGTTGCACCTCGGCCATCTCGAGAGCATGGCCCAGCTCACCCGCATGGGTGCGGTGATCTTCCCGCCGGTGCCCGCCTTCTACCACCGGCCCAAGACCCTGGACGACGTCATCAACCAGACCGTGGCCCGGATCCTGGACCAGTTCGAGGTCGAGACCGACATGTTCAGCCGGTGGAATGAAGAGTCCCTGAGCCGCTATCCGGGAGACCAGGAATGAGCCCGCGGTTCATCCGCAGGACGTGACACCCGCCGGCGCTTTGCCCATATGGCTGACCTCGAAGAACAGATTCTCGACTACCTCCGGACCCACAACACCATGACCTTGGGCACCTGCGTGGACGGGGTGCCGTGGAACGCCACGGTCTTCTACGCCAGTGACAAATTCCAGCTCTATTTCTTCTCCGCTCCGGACTCGCGCCACTGCACCAACCTCGCGGCCAACCCGCGGGTGGCGGTGACGGTCCAGGAGGACTACGAGGATTGGCGCGAGATCAAGGGGATCCAGCTCGAAGGAACCGTGGAGCTCATCGATTCGGTGATCGCCAAGGGCAAGGCCCTGGCGGTGTACGCGCGGAAGTATCCCGGCGTCATCAAGCTGTTCACGGATCCCACGAGCGGGGTGTATCACCGGGCGTTTCTCAAGGTGAAGTTCTACCGGGTGAACCCGGAGACGCTCTATTACATCGACAACCAGCAAGGGTTCGGCAAGAGGCAGGAGCTGGTGTTGGGCGCGGGCTGACGCCGCCGGACGGGACTGCCGCGGGCCAGGGGGCTGCATCGAACCAGGGAGGATCGCATCGTGTCACGACTAGTGGGCAAGGAAATGCCGGACGAGCTGTTCGCGCTCATGAGCGGCAAGGCCGTCGAGGCGGGCAAGGTGTTCATCATGGCCACGGTGGACGAGAATGGCTGGTGCCATCCGGCCATGGGGTCGTACTACGAGCTCGTGGCCAAGGGCCCAGGACGCATCCATCTGGCCGTGGGCAAGAACAGCACCACTGAACGAAACCTCGTGCGCACCGGCGCCCTGACCCTGGTGGTCACCGACCACGGCTTGAACTACTACCTCAAGGGAAATGCCACGCGGACGCGGGAACGACTGGAGGACACCCCCTTCGCGCTGTTTCAGGTGGAGCTTCAAACCGTGCTGGAGGACCAGGAGCAGGGGGTCACCATCGTGACCGGTGTCCGCTACGAGTTGAACCAGGGCGACGACTCGGGATTCATGCGGCGGATACTCGACAAGGCCCTGGCGGCGTTGACGGCCGCGCCCTGGGAGGCGTAGGGGCGGGCTTCAAACCCTTCCGTGTGTCGGCGTGCAGGTTGTGCCGCGCCTGCGCTGGCCAGCCATTGCGGATCGTGTTAGCTATTTTGGGCAGCGGTGCGATGCCGTTGCCGATTTTCGTGAAACTTCAAGGAGGTTTGTTGTATGGACCCGATCACGGACCCGATTGCCATTGACGTGCACGTGCACCTTTGCGATGAGCTGACCCTGAGCTCCAAGGGCGATCGCCCGAAGCAGATGGCGCAGTACTTCAAGCGGGAGCGCAAGCCCGTCTCCATCGACGAGATGGCGGACCAGTACCGCGAGCGCAACATGATGGCGGTGATACAGAACACCACCGACGAAACCATCACCGGGTTGACCCCGGTTCCCAACCAGCACGTGGCCGACGGCGTGAAGCGGAACCCCGACGTGTTCCTGGGCTTCGGCGTCATCGATCCGTGGCAGCAGAAGGTGGCGTTGCAGGAAATCCAGCGCATCAAGGACATGGGACTCCACGGCGTGGGCGAGATCAACCCGGCCCGGCAGCAGTTCTTCCCCAATGACACCCGCTTCTATCCCCTGTGGGAGGAATGCCAAAAGCTCGAATTGCCGATCCTGTTCCACAGCGGCATGGCCGGCGCCGGCGCCGGCACCCCCGGGGGCATGGGCAACAAGCTCAAGTTCACCCAGCCGATCCACCTCGATGACGTGGCCGCGGACTTCCCCGAGCTGAAGATCATCTGCGCCCATCCGTCGTGGCCCTGGACGGCCGAGAGTCTCGCCATCGCCCGGCACAAGAGCAACTTCTACATCGATCTTTCCGGCTGGTCGCCCAAGTACTTCGCCGCCGAGCTGGTCCAGCAGGTCAACTCGATCCTGCAGGACAAGGCCATGTTCGGCTCCGACTGGCCGGCCATCGGCGTGGAGCGCTGGCTGGACGACTTCGAGAAGATCACCATCAAGCCCGAGGTCAAGCAGAAGCTCATGCTGGACAACGCCAAGAAGTTCTTCGGCATGGA
>JAPOQB010000571.1 GCA_026710965.1 Deltaproteobacteria bacterium
AGGGCGAACGCAAACTCTCCTCAAAGCCCATACAACTCCACCGCGGTCTTCCACAGCACCTGCTCCACGTCCTCTTCCGAAATACCGGACTCCTTCACCACCTTGAGCCTTGCCGGGTACAGCGGCTCCGGCACTTCGACGCACCGCCAGGTGGGCGACCAGTCGGTGCCGAACATGATGCGGTCGGCGCCGATGGTCTCCACCGCCCTCCGCAAATGTTCGGCGGTGGTGGAGGTGGTATCGAAATACACGTTGGGGTTGCGCATGGCAACGATCAGCGCCGATTCGAAGTAGTGCTGGATGGCCCGCCCCATCTTGGTCAGGACGATGGGGACCTCGGGGTAGCGTCCGGCGATCTCGTCCACGTAGATGGGGTCGGCATAGTACATGCGCCCGGGAAACTGGGTCCAGCCGGTGGCGATGAGCTGTGGCACCCGGTAGCGCGCCAGGGTTTCCATGATCGGCCGCAGGTCGTCGGCGATCCTGACCGGATGCGTCTCGGTGGTGAAGGGGCCGCCGTGGGATTCGCCGATGCCCTTGAATCCCAGCCGTTCGATGCGGTCGGCGATCTGCTCCGGCGCCGCCGCCCGGAGCGCCGGCGCGTTCTCCCAGACGCCGTTGCCCGAATAGTCTTCCCCCAGGCTCGCCAGCCCGTACAGCCGGTCCGGGTACCGCGCCACCGCCGCCGCGGTCTTCTCGTCCTTCTCGTCGGGGCTGTCGCAGCCGCCGGTGGTCATGATCAGCGCCTTGTCCACGCCGTACCGGTCCATGTCCGCGATCAGCTCGTCCACGTAGTCCACCAGCGGCTCGCGGTCCCGGGCCTGGTACAGCTCCGGATGGTTTCGGCGGAAGCCGATCAGGTCCGGGACGCTGCGGATCTTGTCACGCAGGTCCCGGTAGGCGGGCGGCCCGAAGGGGTGACAGTGGACCTCGACGATCATGCGCGCCCTTGGTCGTCCGCCCGCCCTGACCGGGTGTCCGTCACTGTTTCGGCACCAGAATGCCCTTCAGCCTGGCCAACAGCTCGGCGTCGAGCGCGAAGAACTCGTTCACCGCCTGAACTACCCGGGGGCCGGGAATGGGATTGATGATGAGGTTGGCCTTTTTCGCCTCGGCCAGCAATTCGGGGTCCTTGAAGGTGGCCGCGAAAGCCTTGCGCAAGAGCTCCACGCGGGCTTTCGGCGTGCCCGGAGGCAGCGAGAAGGCCCGCAGGATCTCGTGGGCGTTCCGTCCCACCACGCCCGCGAACTGGCGCTGGTCCTCGGACTTGGCCAATTCGAGGATGTTGGGCACGTCCGGGAGCCTGGGGTGGCGGCCGACGCCCACCTGCACCACGAAGTTCAGCTCACCCGGGATGCTCTTCGGCCAGTACGAGAGGATGACGTCGGGACTCCAGCAGCCGCCGAAGACCTCCCGCTTCTCGATGGCGAGACGGACCCTGGCGGCCCCGCCGTATCCTTCCACCAGCTTGAGCGGCACCCCCGTGATCGACTCCACCAGCCGGGGTATGTCCGAGATGGAGCTGCCGGGCCCCATGCCGCCCAGCTTGAGCGGCTGCTTCGCCGCCAGCCACTGGTCCATGGTGGTGATGCCGCTGTCCTTGGCCACCACGCACGCCGTGTAGCTGGGCTTGGGGACGGTGATCCATTCGAACTTCCGGGCATCGAACTGGACCCGCTTGTTCCCGAGGACCTGCTGGAGCACCAGGGTCCCCACCCAGTGCCCGATGGTGAGGCCGTCGGGCTTGGCCCGGTTGTACATGTAGTTGGCCGCGATGAGGTTGCCGGCGCCGGTCATGCTGGTGACCAGGGTCCTGGGCGCCCCGGGAATGTGCTTGCCGATGTGCCGGCCCACGAGCCGCGCGTAGGCGTCGAAGCCCCCGCCGGGAGCCGAACCCACGATGATGCGCACCGTCTTGCCCTTGTAGAAGTCGTCCGCGGCCAACGCCGCGGTCGCGGTCATGGCGATGAGGGCGATGCCGAGGGCAAGGGCGACTCGGAGCACGGAAAGACGATAGGGTCTCATAAGCTTCCTCCTTGTGAATACAACGGTTCGGACCGGCCCTCAGGCCGGGGATTTCGTTTCGTCAGGCATCACCAGCCGGCAATGCACGGCCTCGGCCAACAGATCGGTGATCAGGAACGCCTCCATGAGGTCGCCGCCCCGGGCCACGGTGCCGTGGCCCTGCAGGATCACCACCGGGTGCCGGTTCAGCGCCTCCGCCACCGGCGCCGGGTCGGTGACCGTCGGGCCGTCGTGGGGAATCACCGGCACCCGGCCCAGACTATACTCCTCTTCGAAGCTCAAGGGTACGAATACGCTCCGGTCCCGGCAATAGGCGATGATCTCCGGCGGGTGGACGTGGACCACCGCCCGGGCGTCGGTGGTCTCGTATACGGCCAGGTGCAGGGTCGTCTCGCTGGAAGGTTGGCGCCGCGGATCGACGGCGTTGCCGCGGGCGTCGATTTCCACGATGTCTTTCGCGTTCAGAAAGCCCAGCGCCGTGTGCGATCCGGTAATCAGGTACCGGCTCCTGCCGAAGCGGCAACTGAGGTTGCCGCCCCAGCCGCTTACCAGATGGCGCTCGAAGAGTTTCTCGCCCCACCTGATGATCTCGGCCCGCGACCCTTTCGACGTCTGTCCCATGGGTTCGTCCCGTTTCGGCACTGTTAGCCGCCTGTCGGATTCTAGCGTCCTTCGACTTCGCTCCGCTGGCGCTCCGCTACGCTCAGGACGAACGGGGGTGGGGCCTTCCAACCGCCGTGGGTGGGGCTTTCCAACCGCCAGGGTTGGGGCTTTCCAACCGCCGGGGTTGGGGCTTTCCAACCGCCGTGGGTGGAGCTTGTCCAACCGCCGGGGTTGGAGCTTTCCAACCGCCGGGGTTGGGGCTTTCCAACCGCCGGGGTTGGAGCTTGTCCAACCGCCGTGGGTGGAGCTTTCCAACCGCCGTGGCTGGGAGTTCTCCAACCGTTCGTCCTTGTATCTTGAGGGGGAGAAGGGGAAAAGAGAGGACAGGGCGTGACAGACCGATTCGTCCTGGGTCAGAGAGACCGTCGCTCAGCGAGGTCGTCACGCCCTGAGGTACCCCAGAGCCCGAACAGTTG
>JAPOQB010000130.1 GCA_026710965.1 Deltaproteobacteria bacterium
ACGAAACGCTTGTCTATTGTAGCCACGTGAGGCTACAATAGGCGTCATGATTACCGTTGGCATTCGGGAGTTGAAGGATCGCCTGAGTGAGCACATCCAGATGGTTCGCCGCGGCGAAGAGATTCTGGTCACGGATCGGGGCGAAGTTGTGGCCGAGTTGCGTCAGCCCGTCGGTGTACCTGGAAGCGCCGCCTACCCAGGTCTGGTACGACACGCCCGGGCCGGCAAGGCACGCATAGGCGCGCCCAACCGGGTTGATCTGTACCCGTCCATGAAGCCGTTGCTGCCTTCAGGCGCCGCGAAGCGGTTGCTCGATGAGGAGCGGGGCGACCGGTGAATCTCTACGCCGAGTCCAGCGCCGTGCTGGCTTGGCTGCTCGGTGAGGACGGTGGAGGCGAGGTGCAACGGGGCATCGCCGCCGCGGACCTCGTTCTCACGTCCGAACTGACGCTGATCGAATGCGATCGCGTTCTCGTTCGCGTCGCGGCGCTGGCAGGGCGGAGCGACGCCGAGGTCGCCAGGCGACGTGCGCTCTTCGCCGCCGCTGCCGACCACTGGGTTGTGCTTGGCATCGACAGCGAGGTCGTGGCGCGGTCACGACAACCATTCCCTCGGGGACCGATACGAACGCTCGACGCCATCCACCTGTCCACGGCGCTGCTGGCTCGCAATCTGGCATCGGAGATGCATCTGTTGTCGCTGGACGAGCGTATTCGTGGAAACGGGGTCGCACTCGGGTTCGATATTGCGCCGCCCGTTTGATCCCGGGAGCAGCAGAGTCACTTCATTCGGGAAGCCTTTTCAAAGCGGCCCCCATCGTATAGGACATTGACGTTGACCGGCCCGGAAATTCATGGCCCGGCTGGCGGGCGTTGGCGGACTCGCGCGCCCTGGCGGGCCCGGCTTGCCGTTTCCGTCTGATCATTCCAGCGTTTGAAAGGAACACACAATGCTGCTCATCAACAACCAGGAAGTGGAAGAGCTGATGGACATGAAGGCCTGTCTCGACGCGCTGGAGACGGGTTACGACGATCTTGCCCGAAACGATGCGGTCTACCGGCCGCGGCTCGACGTGTGGGTGCCGTGCGAGCGTCCGGACGGCTACTACCGCTGGGGCACCATGGAAGGGGCCAGCCGCACCATCGGCACGTTCGCCATCCGGATGAAGTCGGACGTGGTCTACTGGCCCGGCGGCGACACCGAGGAGAAGTACTGCATGGAGCCGGGTAACTACTGCGGTCTCATCATGGTGTTCAGCATCGCCAACGGCGAGCCCCTGGCCATGGTCAACGACGGTGTGCTCCAGCACATGCGGGTGGGGGGCTGCGCCGGGCTGGGGGCCAAGTACATTGCCCGGGAGGATGCCTCGGTGGTGGGCATGTTCGGCTCCGGCGGCATGGCGCGGACCTACCTCATGGCCTTCAACGAAGTCCGGAACATCGAGGAGGTCCGGGTATACAGTCCCACCCGGGCGAACCGCGAGACCTACGCCTCCGAGATGAGCGAGACCCTGGGCCTCAAGGTGAAGGCCGTGGACCGGCCCGAGGACGTGGTGCGGGACGCGGACATCATCTCGGCCTGCACCGACTCCACCCGGGTCGTGTTCGACAACCCCGAGTGGCTCAAGCGCGGCGCCCACCTCACCTGTGTTCGCGCGTGCGAGATCGGGCCCCGGGCGGTGAAGGCGTGCGACGTTTCCGTGAAGCTCGGACGCAACACCGTGGTGACCCTCGACGAGGGCATGGTGCGGCTCCACGGCAATGTCGGTTACGTTGCCGGGCAGCCGGAGGAGATCGCGCGCATCCCCAACCCCACGCAGGACGTCTATACCGGCGACTACTTCAGCTACTTCATGGACGTGAAGCTCGGGCGGAAGCCGGGCCGCACGAGTCCCGACCAGACCACCTTCTTCATCAACGCGGGCACCCAGGGGCTCCAGTTCGCGGCCTGCGCCGGGCGGGTCTACCAGATGGCCAAGGAGAAGGGCATGGGGCGCGAGCTGCCCACGGAATGGTTCACCCAGGACATCCGGGACTGAGGAACTGAAGTCCGGTGGCCTGGCGGGACGGGCGGAGCGCGGTGCGGGTCCTCGTGGCGG
>JAPOQB010000808.1 GCA_026710965.1 Deltaproteobacteria bacterium
GCTCCGGCCGCGCACGTCAAAACCCTGTGCACGAAGCGGGAGGTGGTGACTAAGGAGTACCGTTGGCAGTAACCGTCTCGCCCTGGAGGTGGCCTACCGCTAGAACGATCACGTGGCCTAGATCAAGACCGATCGCAACAGCCTCGGCGTCCGCCCCGCTCGACACGAACCCGAGGTCCTCGTAGTCGTAGACGTCATAGCCCCGGTAGAAGATCGTGGGACGGTCCTGCGGAGGCATGAGCAGGTCCCTCAGTGTGGGGACCGACCCGTTGTGGAGATAAGGTGCGCGCAGCCAGACACCGTCCAGGGGCATGGAGGAATACCCCTCGGTCTTCTCGAAACTGGAGAAGCTCCACGACCTGCCCTCACCGAGGGTGTTCATGCTCTCTGCCAGCTCGGGAGTGAAGGAATCCAGGCGCTCCCTGTCCGTCCCGATGACCAGGATATCGACGACCTGGCCCACCTCCGCTCCGTCGAATGCATGGCAGGCGGCGCAGTGCTGCTGGTAAACCCTCGCCCCGTACCGCGCCAGGGACTGATCGATCTCTTGCTCCGGAAAGGCGGGCGGTGCGAGCGTGGCAATCCAGTCGGCTATCCGCTCCATGCTTCCGACGTCCAGGGATCCCTCGGACGCCCCGGCCCCGAGAGCCGCGCTGATGTTCCGTTCGTCCACCGAGTCGTTGTTGCCGTCCCAGTGAAGCCACATTCCTTCCTTGCGAGCCTGATTCCACAGCGGCGGCAGATCGGCGGTGCCGACGTGCGGGTTGGCCTCGTCCAGCCCGAACCTGTTGAACTTGTACGGGTTGAAGGTATCCACCCGCCCGGGACCGGGATCGGGGAACCTGCTCATCCACGCAAACCGTTCGGATTCCGTTACCAGAGCGGCTCTGGTACGGGGGATGACGACGTACCGGTAGAACAGGTCATCGATCCAGGAGATGCCCGGGTTGACACCTTCGATGGCCGGAAGGATGTTGTCCGCGTTGAACCGGGGATCGTTCCCGACCCGGAAGAGGAAGTCCAGGTACTCTTTCAGGTCGAACCGGTTGCCCGGCATACCCAGCACAAGCAGTTCCGGGGCCTCAGCTGATTCGCGCACGGTGCCCGCATGGCATACCGCGCAGTTGAGCCCGACCATCGGGATCGGGTCTTCTCGGTAGCTTGTGCCTATCGGGCGGCCCTTGGGCGATCCGGCCTCGTAGATGAACCCGAACTTGCCGTAGCCCTCTCCCGGTCGGTCCGGCAGATGCTCCGGGAACATCTCCGGCAGGATCAGCCAGACCCAGTAGGGGATGCCATTCTCCTTTTCGGCACCGATCGAACCGTACTTGAAGTGCTCGGCCGGATCGGCGTGCACCTCCGGGACGTTCCGCTGGGACCAGTGGAGACTGGGAATCCCTATCCCCAGGACGGCAACGATCGCAACCGAGCCGGCCACCAGCGCGATTCTCCTTCTTCGTGTCATAAGCCCATCTCCTACGCAGGTGACCGGGTGGTCGATACGGCGGGCGAGCCGGCATGCGCTAACGGAATGGGCGAGGCTCGAACACTGACATGATCTCCCCGATCATTTCCTCGCGAGATGCGAACCGGCTCTCCTCGTAGCAACCAAGAGGATTGTTCGCGGCATTCACCAGGCACTTGTTGCAATACGTACACGGTTCCGGTGCGCGGTCGTGGCCCGCCGCAAACAGCTTCACAAGGTCATTGTTGGCCACCAATGAGCGCGCGATGCTGACCGCGTCGCACTGGCCGCTGGATAGTGCCTCACGGATGATCGATGCTGTCTGAAACCCGCCGGTGCAGATGACGGGAACGCTGACGGCCCGTCTGATAGCCGCCGAGTCCGGCAGGTTGATCCCTTCGATGTGCCCGCCGTGAGCGCGTACCCAGCGCCAGTGGAATAGTGTGCGGAAGGGCCGTCTCCGGAAGATCCAGTGATTGCGGTGAGTGTGTGCTCCGCTGGACAACATCGCTCCGTAGTTTTGCACGAGCGCATCCATCGGCAGATCCCCCGCAGGGTTGCGGGGATGGGGGAACATGCTGCCGGCGGATACGTGGAAGGCGTCCACCCCATCCTGCTCCAGCCATTCGCACACCTGAACCGTCTCGTCGATGGTCGTACCCTTGTGCTCCCACGGAAACAGGTCGTTGTTGTAGTCCGTCGCGCTTATCTTCATCTGGAGATGGAAGTCGGCCCCCTTACGTTGTTCCCGAGGGCTCAGTAGCCTCTGAGCCGAGGAAGTCCAGCAGTGCCGGCATGGCTCAACTGGCCCTGCCGCATACGGACGGCCCAGGTGGTGTTGCCACCGGCACTGCTCGGCGCGTGAACCTCTGATGGGGACATGCGAGCCAATCGCTGATTTGTAAGGTGGATGACGGCGAGCGCGCCTGCGGCCTTCGGTCATGTCCCCGCAAGTGGTGTCGCTGCGCACCATCCTTAGCATTTCCTAGCCGGCAGCCTGCAGCAGCACCTCCTTGCCTGAGGTGAGCTCGCTCCCCGGCGGGGAGAGCAGCGTCATCATCGTCATGTAGCGCCGCGCGACGGCCCATTCATCGTGCTGCTCTGCGAGCACCGCCCCGACCAGGCGCACGACCGCCGCGCGGTTCGGGAAGATGCCGACCACGTCGGTGCGCCGGCGGATCTCCCGATTGAGGCGCTCCTGCGGGTTGTTCGACCAGATCTGGCGCCAGTGGGCGACCGGGAAGGCCGTGAACGCCAGGACCTCCGGAGCCGCCTCGGCGAGCATCGCCGCGGCC
>JAPOQB010000874.1 GCA_026710965.1 Deltaproteobacteria bacterium
CCGGGCCTCGCCGGTCCCCGTGCCCAGCACCATGCGCAGCTCGAGACCGTCGTCAAAGCTCCAGCGCCCGTAGGGGTAAAGCGCGCTCAGCGTGGTCTCCAGGCGGCCCCGCCCGGCGTCCTCGACGCGGTAGTCCGCCTCCCCCCTTCCGTGCGAGAAGGCGAGCCCGGCAACCCACCGGCCGGCCCGCGCGTCGATCCCGAGCCAACCCGTCCGCAACTCCCCCTCATAGTGCGTCCCGGGCTCCGGACGCCCCTCGAATGAACCGAGGTCGCCCCGGCCCCACAGCGCCCAGCGCGCCGCCGCCGGGGCGGATTGCCCGGACCCTGCGCCCGCGGCCGGCCCGAGGGGGAAGGCGCTGGAGCGCAGCAACTCCTCCGTCGTCATCCCGCCGCTCCGCATCCCGGCCGGGACACAGACGTCCGTTCCCGCACCCGGGCCGTGTCCCCGCGACGCGCCGGAACAGCTCCCGGCCGCCCCGTCCATGCCGACGGTCCCGGCCGCCGCAAGAGGCAGGCGCCGGCCGGCCAGGGTCAGGCCGGTGCCGGGAACCGAGGCGGCGAACCGGGCGCCGATGTTGGAGAGCGCGCTCGACAGCGTACGCCTGGCCACCGCCGCCAGCGTCCGCGTCACCGCGGTCCTCAGAAGAGCCATGCGCGGGGGCTCCACCGTCACCACAAACGTCAGCTCCGCCGTGTCCGAAACACTGCGGTTGCTGTCCGCGTCCTCCGCCCGGTAGACGAAGACATAGCGGCCCTCCGACCCCGGCGTCCCCGACAGCCGGCGCGTGGCGGGATCGAACGACAGGCCGGCCAGACCCGCCGGCCGCGACGTCAGGCTATAGCTCAACGCGCCGTTGCCGCCGCTCGCCGCCGGCAGCACCACCGGCGCCATCGCCTCGCCCGCCACCAGCGCCAGCGGCCCCACCGCCGCCGCCCCGAAGCGCGGCGGGCGGTCGCCCTGAGGCTGCCGGGACTGTGGCGTGACCCGCAGCCGCCAGTCCACCTTGTGCCCCGCGTCATGGGGAATCCCGTCGTGCCTGAGCGACGCGGGTAACTGCGACCCCGTGGTCGCCCGAATCGCGCCGCCGTTCAGTGCCAGTGTGTTGTCGAGCACCGCGATGCCCGCGGCCGAGACATTGGGCTCCGCGACCGTGTGGACGAAATCCACTGTGGTGAGCGTGTGGCTCTCGTACGTCGCCGCGACCCCGTCGTGATCCGGGTCCATCCTGATACTCAGCGACGGCGCACCGCCGCTCGTGTCGACCGCCACCGCCTCGCTGAAGGTGAGCCGGACGCGGATGGTCTCGCCTGTCCCGTAGGTGTCCGCCGTGTTGTCACCGTCGGTGTCGAACGAGGGCGTCGACTCGATCGCCACCGCTTCGACTGTCGGCCGCGGGACCCCCTCCAGCCAGTGCACCTTGTGCTCCGCGTCATGAGCGATCCCGTCGTGCCTGAGCAACGCGGGTACCTGCGCCCCGGTCGCCGCCCGAATCGTGCCGCCGTTCAGCGCCAGCGTATCCTCGAGCACCGCGATGCCGGCGGTCGAGATGTTCGGCTCCGCGACCGTGTGGACGAAATCCACTTCCGTCAGCGTGTGGCCCTCGTACGTCGCCGCGAATTCTCCGTAGTCCGGGTCCATCCTGATCTTGACCGACGGCACCCCGCCGCTCGTGTCGACATCCACCGCCTTGCTGAAGGTGAGGCGGACGCGGATGGTCTCGCCCGGCCCGTAGGTGTCCGCCGTGTCGTCGCCGTCGGTGTCGAACGAGGGCGTCGACTCGATGGCCACCGTATCGACCGTTGGCCGCGGCACCCCCTCCAGCCAGTGCACCTTGTGCCCCGCGTCATGGGCGATCCCGTCGTGACGGATCCACGCATGTGTCTTCGCCCCCGCCGCCGCCCGAATCGTGCCGCCGTTCAGCGCCAGCGTGTCCTCGAGTACCGCGATGCCGGCGGTGGAGACGTCCGGCTCCGCGACCGTGTAGATGAAATTCACTGCCGAGAGCGTGTGGTTCTCGTACGTCGCCGTGATCCCGTCGTGATCCGGGTCCATCCTGATCTTGACCGACGGCACCCCGCCGCTCGTGTCGACATCCACCGCCTCGCTGAAGGTGAGGCGGACGCGGATGGTCTCGCCCGGTCCGTAGGTGTCCGCGGTGTTGTCGCCGTCGGTGTCGAACGAGGGCGTCGACGCGATCGCCGCCGCGTCGACCGTCGGCCCCGCCGACGTGTTGGTCACGCCCAGGTCCGTGAAACTCGGCACTACGGTACGGACAGTGCCCTGCAGCCGGCCGTCCGCGGGCTTCGTGTAGCTCACCTTGACGGTTTCGCCCTGATTCACCGCCGCGGCCAGGGTCAGCGTTACCACACTCCCCTTGATCGCAACCGCGCTGACGTCCACCTCGTTGCCGTCCGCGGTCACGCTGAAGGTGGCCGTCGCCGGTACCGGGGTCGCCCTCAATGTCTTGTCGAAGTGGATATCGAGGAGGCTATCTCGCACCCTGCTTCTCTCGGCGGTCGGCGGCGAGAGGTCGAGGGTGAAGCTCTCTACGTCCACGCCGCCAGTGGTCGTCAGCTTCCTACGGTGCCGTGTCGGCTTGGTGTAGCTGAACGTGAGCGTCTTCGACTGGACGATATCTTCGTATAACTGCAATTGAAACAAACCCGCCTTCGGGCCCCAGCCAATGCCGGTTGTCTTCAGTCCCACGGTCCTACCGTCCTTGATGACGGTCAAGTCGCTATACCGGGGGGGCGAAGTTGTCGCTATGGGATGGCTGAATATGAAGTTCAACAAGTTGGGGCTGGGGTAGCCCTCCCAACCGTCGGGGTAGTGGCCCGCCAAAACCTCGATGAGGCGCACCTCGTCCTGCGCCTGCGCGGCGCCAGGCGACACCGCCAGCCCGACGCCAAGCAACGCCGCCACGCACCCTGCCAGAACAAGACGCCGACAACCGGACCCGAAACGCGAACGAAGAACCGAGGGGGGTCTCCTTCGCCGCTCTCTCGCACCTGCGGGAACGAGTTCCATGGCGGGCCTTATACCAGAATCCGAGTAGCCTGTTCGTGTACACCCGGGCTTAAACAATGTCTTTTTTGTGAACTAAGCCCCATGTTCGTTGCGTCGCGGCAGTCGAGGAGCGGCGGTGGAGCAAGATTCTGGAGCCGGGCGCATCCGGGCATGCGAAGCGTCCGGACAGGACACTACCGGAAGGCGGGGAGGACGTCGCGGGCGATGCGCCGCATCTGCTCCGGCTGGTCCCGGGAGGCCAGCACGATCTGCATGAGCCGGACGCCGGCGGACACGAACTCCTCCAGGCGGTCGATGCACTCCCGTGGCGTGCCGCAGATGACCCAGCGGTCCACGCTGGCGTCGTCGAAGGGCATGCGATGGTAGGCTTCCAGCATCCACCGGGCCTCGTCGCGGGCGGTCCGGCGGTCACGCCCGACGTTGATCCAGCAGTTCATGGCGGGGTAGACGGCACCCGCCGGGCGGCCGTAGCGCTCGGTGGCGCTGGACGAGATGCCGGCATAGCGCTCGGTGTATTCCGAAGGGCTGAGGTGGTTGGTCAGCCAGCCGTCCGCAAGCCTCGCCACCCGGTCGAAGGGCCCGGTGTGCTTGCCGGCATTGGCTTCCACGAAGTGTCCGTAGCGGTAGTTCTCGACCTTCACCGGGTTGTAGTGGCCGGCGGCGATCCAGATGGGCGGATGGGGTTGTTGCACCGGCTTGTATCCCAGCGATACGTCGCGGTACCGGTAGTGCCGGCCTTCGAAATTCACCGAGTCCAGCGTCCACAGCGCTTTCAGCACCTCCAGGCACTCCTCGAAGACCTTGCCCCGCACCCGGCGCTCGAACCCGGCCACCTCGCATTCCTTGGAAAGCAGCTCCGGCGACCCGGCGCCCGGCCCCACGCCCATGATGGTGCGGCCCTTGGAGATGAGGTCCAGCGTGGCCCACTCCAGGGCCAGCACCACCGGATTCCTCATGTGCGGTTGCAGGATCCCGGTGGCCAGCTTGATGTTCTCCGTCCGCGCGGCGATGGCCGTCAGAGTCACGACGGGATCGTAACGCGGCTTGGCCAGGATGCTGTCGCCGACCCAGAGAGAGTGGTAGCCGAGTTCTTCAGCCTCCACGGCCAGATCCAGCAACCCCTCCATGGAGAAATCCGGCAGGAATACCGACGCGCGGTTGTTGGCGTAGAGACCGAAGTCCAGTCGTGGAACCATTTCCCGTTCGTCCTGAGCGTAGCGAAGCGAAGTCGAAGGACGTCGGAGCTGGTAATCGGTCCGGCCCCTCGCCACGCCTGCCCGGTTGCGCTCTTGAGTCAGCCCGTCGCGTTGGCCAGGGCCACGCGCCGCATCACCGGCCGGGCCAGGCCGGCAGCGGCCAGCACCACGCCGACGACGTCGGTCATGGCGCCCGGGGCGATGAGCATGATCGCGGCCGCGAACACGACGATCCGCTCGATCACTTCGGCACGGTCCTTGAAGTCGCCTACCAGTGCATAGGCGTTGAGGATCACCCCCGCGACCGCCGTGGCCGTGGTCAGGATGATGTCCACGGGATGGCCCCGCATCAGCAGCGGCGTGCCGAAGACGAAGGCGTAGGGGAGTATATACACGGGCAACGAGATCAGGCCGGCGAACAGACTGGTGCGCCAGAAGTCGCTGCCCGCCACGGTGGCGCCGGCATAGGCGGCCAGGGCCACGGGCGGCGTCACCATCGACAGCATGCCGGAGAAGAAGATGAACAGATGCGCGGCCATGGGCCACACGCCGACCTTGATGAGCACGGGCGCTACCATCAGCGCGAGGATGATGTAGGCGATGCTGGTGGGGAGTCCCATGCCCAGGATCATGGAGGCGAACATGGTCAGCAACAGGATCAGCGTGAGATCGCCGCCCGCCATGCCGATCACCAGACCCGAGAAGCGCGTGGCGAGCCCTGTCATCAGGATGGTGCCCATGATGATGCCGACGCAGGCCACCGCGGTGCCCAGGGTCACGAAGTCCCGGCCGGTGCCTTCGAACACCTGGATGCCCTTCTTGACGGCGGTCAAGGCTCCGCCCGGGACCGCCGAGACGAAGCGGCCGCGGTCCTGGAGAAACAGGGTGATGGCGGAGATGCCCACGCCCAGCACCGCGATCACGGTCATGGCCCGCAGCACCGCCTGGACCGGCGACATCCGCAGCAGCAGGAGGACGATGAGCAGGCCGATGCCGGCGATGAACGTCAGCCCCTGGGGCTCGCGTATCACTTCCCTGACGCTGGGCAGCTCGTTCGGCGGCAACCCCGTGAGTCCGGAGCGCAGGGCGTAGAAGTAGACTCCCGCCAGCACGCCGATGAAGTACAGCACCGCCGGGATGAAGGCTGCCTTGACGATCTGGAGATAGTCCACCGCCAGGAACTGCATCATGAGGAACGCCGCGGCCCCCATGACCGGAGGCATGAACTGTCCTCCGGTGGAAGCGGCGGCCTCCACCGCGCCCGCCACGTGGGGCTGAAAGCCCACGCGCTTCATGAGCGGGATGGTGATGGAGCCCGTGACCATGACGTTGGCCACCGCGCTGCCGCTGACCGATCCCATCATGCCGCTGGAGACCACCGCCATCATCGCCGGGCCGCCGCGGTATCTTCCCACCAGCGAGCGGGTGAACTCCATGATGAACGACAGCGCGCCGGTGGCTTCCAGCAGCTTGCCGAACATCACGAACAGGAACACGAACTTGAAGGTGATATAGGTGGCGACGCCGAAGACGCCGTTGCCGGACAGGTAGATGGTGGTGACGATGCGGTCCAGGTCGAAGCCGCCGTGGCCCCCCACCCAGCGGGGCAGGTGCTGGCCGTAGAAGACGTAGACCAGGAACACCAGCGCGGTCACCACCAGGGCCCAGCCGACGATGCGGCGGGTGGCCTCGAGCACCACGAACACGCACACGATTCCCAGCACCAGGTCGGTCTGGGTAACGATTCCCGACTTGAAGGCGATCTCCTCGTGCTCGATGAACACGTACCCGAAGGTCGCCATGCTGAGCGCCAGCCAGAAGAGGTCCACCGCCACCTGCGCGGGCCGCTCGCGTTCCACCGCCTGGGTGAGGAACACCAGGGTGAACAGCACCAGCAGGAACAGGCTGCGTTCCTGCAAGGGCGGCAACGGACTGAATGCGTTATAAACAGCGTACGCCGACAGTCCGATTGCCAGCAACCTGGTAATGGTCCGGCCTATTGCTTTCAGAGCCCGGCCTCCTTCCAGTAGCGCACGCGCCCGGATGAAAGGGCATGTCCTTGGTCAGCACCGCGGGATTGGCTTGGGCGTGCTTGAAGTAGCGTACCCCACCGTCGAGGCGTGCCGGACGGCGCGCCCCGACGGTCCGCCCCGACGGTCCGCCTTGCCGCTATGCTCGCGTTGGGATGCGGCCTACTTCTTCCAGAGGCCGGCTTCCTTCCAGTAGCGCACCGCCCCCGGATGATAGGGAACCCCGATCTGGGTGGTGAGCACCGCCGGATTGATCTGGGCGTACTTGAAGTAGCGCACGTCCTCGGCCAGCTTGTCGAGGTTCGTGTGAATCAGCTTCAGGACATTGTAGACCAGCTCCTCGTCGGCGTCCGCCCGGACGGTGAGCAGGGGTCCGCCGATGTCGAAGGTCTCGACGGCCTTCTCGAAGGTGGGCGTGTTCGCCGGTATGGTTTGCCGCGTCATGTACGGGAACTGCTTGACCATCTTGTCCACCGCCTGGGGCTCCGGAGGCAGGTACCTGGCGCCCTTTTCGGCGTGCAGGCGCAGCGCCGCGGGGATCGGGCTCAGCCCGGAAACCATGGTCGGCATGGCCACGATGTTGCCGTCGCCGAGCTGCGTGTAGAGGTCGCTCATACCCGCGTACACGGGCTTGAAGTCCTTCTTGTAGGTCAGGCCGTGGGCCGTCATCAG
>JAPOQB010000879.1 GCA_026710965.1 Deltaproteobacteria bacterium
GAGCTCGACGCACCGCGGCCCGGGGACGTAACGGACCCGGATGGTGGCAAAATCGGGTTGTCCGGTCTTCGGGCAGACGCAGGTGAACTCCGGACACTCCATGGCCACCTCGTAGTCCCGGTCCTGCCGCGGATTGGGGATGGTCTCTATCTGCTTGCTGGGTTGTGTCGGCAATCTCGTGTCCTTTGTGCGGTCCGCCGGGAAACCGGTGCCGCTAGGAGCCTGTCGGATTTTGCGTCCTTCGACTTCGCTTCGCTACGCTCAGGACGAACGGTCCTAAGGAAATCGAGCCGTTCGTCCTGAGCGCAGCGAAGCGAAGTCGAAGGACGCTACCTAAACGCCGTGGCGGAAACCTTGACTTGACACCGTGCGGACGCCAGACTGACGCCGCATGAAGCTCGATATCCACGTTCCTTCCATCGACGGCGTCGTCAGGGTCGAGATAAGATCGGTCGAAGACGGTGACTCGTGGTCGGCCTATCTCGTGCTCATCGGCGGCGCCTCGCTCGCCGATGCCTGTCTGGTCCTGGCGCGGTCGGGGCTCCCGATTCGTTTCGGCGGCGAATCCGCCGAGGCCGCGGAAACCCGGGCCAAGGAATACGCCCAGGCCCACTACCGGGTCGCACGCATGATCTGGTGAACCCTAGTGTCCTGCGCCGGAGCACCCTCACGTCAGCCGCAGGCTGTACTCGAGCACCTCGCTGAGCCTGCGGATCTTGGTGGCCCGATCCAGCCGCTCCTCGCGGGGCGCGAGAAAATAGCGGTCGAGACTGCTCCGGAGGTTCCACTCCAGCACTTCGATGCATTGCTCCGTCGCGTCCCGTTCCAGCCGCCGGCGCTGCTCCCGGCGAACCTTGCCGATCTCTACCACGCGCGCCATGACACAGGACACTAGAAACACACGGGCCACCTGTCAAGTGACCCGGGCGGCCTCTCAAGTCGCGGGCTGTTGCTGGGTGACGCAGTGGATTCCCCCCAGGCCGAGGATCAGCGCGCGCGCGTCGATACCGGCCACCCGACGGCCCGGAAACAGGGCCGCGAGCACATCGAGCGCGGCCTGATCCTTGGGTCCGCCGTAGAGGGGCAGCAGCACCACGCCGTTGGCGATATAGAAGTTGGCGTAGCTTGCGGGAAGCCGCGAACCGTGCGCCACCACCGGATCGGGTTGCGGCAGCGGGACCACCTCGAGCCGGCGGCCAAAAAGATCCGTGGCACGGGTCAAACGCCGATGGTTCTCCTGGAGCGCCAGGTAATTCTCGTCGCGCGGGTCCTCCTCCACCACACACACCGCCGTCTTCGGGTTGACGAAACGCGCGAGGTTGTCGATGTGACCGTCGGTGTCGTCGCCCGCCATGCCGGCCGGCAACCATACGGTGCGCTGGACCCCCAGAGCGGATCGCAGCAGCGCCTCGATGTCCTGCCTGCTGCGGCCGCTGTTGCGGTTGGGATTGAGAAGGCACTCCTCGGTCGCCAAGCAGAGGCCAGCGCCGTTGACGTCGATGGAGCCCCCCTCCAGCACGATTTCCGGCGTGAACGCGGGCACTCGGAGAGACTCGTTGATCGACCGCGGCACGCCGTCGTCCGCCACGTAGTCCGGGTATTTCAGGCCCCAGGCGTTGAAGCGCCAGTCCACCAGCGCCAAGCCATCGAACGGGTCGCCACGGGTGATGAAGGTCGGTCCGTAGTCCCGGACCCACACGTCGACGGTGGGGATGCGGTGAAAGACGACGCGGCGAGTGTCGACGTCGCCGCGCCCGAGCCGGGCCGCTACGCCGGCCTCGGCGGAAGCGTCGTTGACCAGCAGATAGACGGACTCGCCGGCGGCCAGCGTCCGGATCATCTCCACCCAGGTCTGCCGCACCGGCTCCAGGTCGTCCGGCCAAGTATCAGCGTTGTGCGGCCACGCGAGCCAAGTGGCGGCATGGGGCTCCCACTCCGCGGGCATCCGGTAACCCGCTCCCCGCGGGTCCGTCAACCGGGTGTCCTGGCTCACGGATCAATCCAGTAGCTGTTTGGTCAGGCCGCCGTAGGCGTCGACACGCCGGTCCCTCAGGAACGGCCAGTTGTGACGGGCGTCCGCCACGGCCCCGAGATCGCAGTCCACCAACAGGGTCTCGGGCCTGCCGCCGCCGGCGCGCGCCAGCACCCGGCCCGAGGGATCGGCAACGAACGAGTTGCCCCAGAAGGTGATCCTGCCCTCGCGACCCACCCGGTTGACGGCGGCCACGTAGACCCCGTTGGTGACCGCGTGAGACCGCTGCACCAACTCCCAGGCTTCGAGTTGGGTGCGGCGCTCGGCCCGGTTCTCTCCGGAGCCCCAGCCGATGGCGGTGGGATAGAAGATGATCTCGGCCCCGCCCAGGGCCGCCAGCCGCGCCGCTTCCGGGAACCACTGGTCCCAGCATATGAGCACGGCGACTTGGGCATAGCGGGTCCGGAACGTACGGAAACCCAGATCGCCGGGAGCGAAGTAGAACTTCTCATGGAAGCCGGGGTCGTCCGGGATGTGCATCTTGCGGTACCGGCCCATGATCTGTCCGTCCGCGTCGATGACCAAGGCGGTGTTGTGATAGACGCCGGGGGCGCGCGCCTCGAACACCGACGCCACGATCACCACCTCCAGCTCCCGCGCCAGCGGACAGAAACACTCGGTGGTGGGCCCGGGAATCGGCTCCGCGAGGGCGAAGCCTTCCGTGTCCTCGGTTTGCGGGAAATACCGCGAGCGGAAAAGCTCCTGGACGCACACGATCCGGGCGCCACCCTCGGCGGCCAGCCGGATGCGCCGGGCGGTGGCGGCGAGGTTTCGGTCGGGATCCAGGGACGCCCGGGACTGGATCAACCCCACGGTCACGCGGTTGTTAGCCATGGCGGAATCCGTACTTTCAAGAGTTCAAGAGACCGGACGGGACATATGTACCACTAACAAACTGCCCCCGGAGGGTCCAGCGCCGATGAGCCGGCCGTTGGCTCTTGCGCGTCATCTCCCCTATCCTGTTATCTCCGTTGTTTCGCGCAACACGGTCGGCTCAACGGAACGGAACGACGCCATGGCGCAATTGACTCTGGAACGACTTTCAAAAGACTTCGGCACGATCAGGGCCGTCGACGGCATCACGGTCACGGTCGAGGACGGCGAGTTCTTGGCCTTGCTGGGTCCTTCCGGCTGCGGCA
>JAPOQB010000399.1 GCA_026710965.1 Deltaproteobacteria bacterium
CAGTGGTCCGCGGGCCGTGATTCATCCATGTTCGACCTCCTAGTGTTGCGTTCCGTAAATACGTTGACGAATCTGCGGGTCCTTTTGGCCGTCGGCTGCGTTGCTCTTCCTCGCGTGGTAACCGCCACTGCTCGTCATCGCGCCTTGCCGACAACCAAAATGCCCTCACATCTTCGTCAACGTATTTGCGGAACCCAACACTAGTACTTGAGCCGGGACAACGGGTGCTGCCGCGAGGCGCGCACGGCCTCCGCCAGGGTGGCGATGCCGCGGGCCTCGAGCTGGGGGAGGAGCCTGAGCAGGAGTTCCGCGGTCATGCGCGCGTCGCCGAGCGCCGTGTGGCGGTCTGCCCGGCGGATGCCGTAGCGCGTCAGGAGCGTATCCAGGGCGTGGGAGGACTGGTTAGGGTGGACGATGGCGGAAAGAATGAGGGTACAAAGCACGGGTTGACGGAACGCGATGCCGGTCTCCCCCTCCTTGCGCTTGAGGAATTCCATGTCGAAGGATGCGTTGTGGGCCACCAGCACCGCCTCTTCCGTGAATCGGGAAAACGCGACCAGGGCTTCGTCGATGCCCGGTTGCCCCGCCAGGCCGTCGTTGGTGAAACCGTGGATCCGGGTCGACGCCGCGCTCACCGGCATGCCCGGGTCCACCAGGGTCTCGAAGGCCTCTTCGGCGACGATCCGGCCCTGCGTGACCGCCACCGCGCCGATGGAGATGATCTCGTCCCCCTTGGACGGATTGAGGCCCGTGGTCTCGGTATCGAACACCACGAGGCGGAGTTCCCGCAGCAGGGCCTGCTCGGAGTCGGTGTGGAACTTCACGCGCACGGCCGGCAGCAGTTCGGTGGATGACAGCGGCCGCGCGGTTTCTTCCAGGGTCAGGACGAAGCCGTGAAGCGGCGCATCATCGTCCGCCACCGGTGCGATGCGACCCCAGAGCGGGTCCCCGGCCGCACGCTTCGCGGTGAACTCCACCGACGGATGCCCGACTCCGGTGGCAAGCTGGGCGGAGATGTTCTCCAGGGCGTAGTCGCACAGCTCTTTTTCCACCATTCCGTACACCGGCTGCCCCAGGCGGGGCTCGTGGGAGGGCTCCAGGAGACTCCGGGCCGTCCGGTTGTACCGGACCACGTTGCCGGCGGCGTCGCAGACGATGACGCCCTGGCCGAGGGAGTCCAGTACGGTCCCGAGTTGCTTCATCTCGGCGTCGGCGGAAGCCGTGGCCTCGGCGACGCGCTCCCCGAGCCTGGCCTCGGAGCCCTCGTACCGTTCCATGAGCCGGTTCAGGGCGATGACCCGCCGCACCACGTCCGTCTTGGTGACCATGCCCGCCGGCTCCCCCGATTCGAGGACCACCGGCGAACCGATGGACTCCTCCGTCATCCGCTCCGCCGCCTCCCGGATGGTCCGGTCGGGGCCGATGCCGATCCCGGCGCGGGGCACGAGCTGTCCGATCCGGGTTTCGAAAGCCGAGTAACTGTCCGACGATGCGGCCATGGGCATGGGTTGCTTTCCCCCGGATTCTACTCGCGCGCCGCCGGGCTTGGCAACAAACGATTCCGCTTGCGCGGTGCCGTCCACAGGGTTTATGGAAGTGGACAAAATCTCGGTGTGGAGAGACGCAAATGAGCGACGAAGGCTACGCGGACGTTTACCGACGGGCGCTGAAGGACCCCGAGGGTTTCTGGGCCGAGGCCGCCGAGGACATTCACTGGGACCGACGCTGGGACCGGGTGCTGGATGACTCCCGGCCGCCCTTCTACCGCTGGTTCACCGGCGGCGCGCTCAACACCTGCTACAACGCCCTGGACGTGCACGTGGAGCAGGGCAACGGCGGCCGCCCGGCGCTGATCTACGACAGCCCGGTGACGGACAGCGTCAAGGTCTTCACCTACACGGAGCTCCGGGACGCGGTGGCGACCTTTGCCGGCGCGCTCCGCAACCACGGCGTGGCGGCGGGCGATCGGGTGATCGTCTACATGCCCATGGTGCCGGAGGCCGTGGTGGCCGTCCTCGCGTGCGCGCGTCTCGGCGCTGTCCACTCGGTGGTCTTCGGCGGCTTCGCCGCCAACGAGCTCGCCACCCGCATCGACGATGCCCTGCCCAAGGTCATCGTGAGCGCGAGCTGCGGCATCGAGGTCAACCGCGTAATCGAGTACAAGCCGCTGCTGGACGAGGCCATCCGGTTGGCGCAGCACAAGCCCGCCGCCTGCCTGGTGCTGCAACGACCCCAGGCGCCGGCCGACATGACGGCCGGCCGCGACGTGGACTGGAACGAGGCGGTGGCCGCCGCCGCCCCGGTTCCGTGTGTCTCCGTGGCCGCCACCGACCCGCTGTACATCCTCTACACGTCCGGCACCACCGGGCAGCCTAAGGGCATCGTGCGCGACAACGGCGGCCACGCCGTGGCCCTCAAGTGGAGCATGAAAAACATCTACGACGTGGACGCGGGCGGGGTCTACTGGGCCGCCTCCGACGTCGGCTGGGTGGTGGGCCATTCCTACATCGTGTACGCGCCGCTACTGAAGGGCTGCACCACCGTGCTCTACGAGGGCAAGCCCGTGGGCACGCCGGATCCCGGCGCCTTCTGGCGGGTCATCAGCCAGCACGGCGTCAGCGCCCTGTTCACCGCGCCCACGGCGTTCCGGGCCATCAAGAAGGAGGACCCGGGGGGCGAGTACGTGAAGAAGTACGACCTCAGCCGTTTCCGCGCCCTGTTTCTCGCCGGCGAGCGCTGCGACCCCGACACGTTGGTATGGGCTCAGGAGATGCTGGGCGTCCCGGTCATCGACCACTGGTGGCAGACGGAGACCGGGTGGGCCATCGCGGCCAACTGCATGGGGATCGAGCCACTCCCCGTGAAGCCCGGCTCGCCCACACGGGCCGTGCCCGGTTACGACGTCCGGGTGCTGGACGACCAGGGCCGGGATCTGCCGGCCGGCGAGATGGGCAGCATCACGGTCAAGCTGCCGCTGCCGCCGGGCTGCCTGCCGACCCTGTGGAACAACGAGGAGGGCTACCGCAAGGCCTACCTCGAGCAGTATCCGGGCCACTACGTCACCTCGGACGGGGGCTACCGCGACGAGGACGGCTACCTGTGGATCATGGGGCGCATCGACGACGTCATCAACGTCGCCGGCCACCGGCTCTCCACAGGTGCCATGGAGGAGGTGCTCGCCGCCCATCCCGCGGTGGCCGAGTGCGCGGTGCTGGGCGTGGCCGATGCGCTCAAGGGCCAGTCGCCGCTGGGGCTGATCGTGGTGAAGGCGGGGGTAGAGGTCACGGAAGAGCAACTGGTGCCGGAGCTGGTGGCCCTCATGCGCGAGAAGATCGGCCCGGTGGCGGACTTCAAGCAGGCCCTGCTGGTGAAGCGTCTGCCGAAGACCCGCTCCGGCAAGATCTTGAGGGGCACGGTACGAAGCATGGCCGACGGCACCCCCTACAAGGCCCCGGCCACCATCGACGACCCGGCGATACTGGATGAGATCGGAGAGGACCTGGGCCGTTTGGGGTACCCGAAAGCATAACGGCTGGAAGTTCGGCTCCGGACGCGGACTTGCGACGGATGGGTTGATTTTTTCCGGCCCGCGCCGGAGGGGGTCTTTTTTACCCCTGCGGCCGCGCGCTCCCGCTGCGTTCAGGTGACCCATGTCCGCCTCCGCCCCCTCGCTGGTGTGGTTCTGGATCACACGGTTCTTTCGCAAGCAGCCCCAGGCGCCCCCCACCATCCGGGACCGCGCCGTTTACCTCGCCGAGGAACTCAAGAAGCCCCCGGCCGAGCGCCTTCTGCGGGTGCCGGAGCTCGACGGCACGCAACGCTCCTACAAGGTCCACGGGAAGGATTGAGCCGGCCGCCGGCCACCCGTCAGAAGAGGCCCCTACGGTGCCATGCTGTCGAAGTTGAAAATACTATATTCGCTGGAAGAGCCGGAAGACAACGTCGTCGCCCAGGCCGCCAACCGCCTGGGCGTGGGCGAGTTCCAGATCTTCCAGCTCGCCTACGCCGACTGGTTCGGCACCGAGGCGGATACCCAGTGGCTGGAGCCCGTCTTTTTCCGCTACCTCATGAACGACCAGCCCGATCCCTGGGTGCGCCACTACGCGCGCCGCATCGTCGACCTCGACGAACGCGGCGTCCTGGACATCGACAACGCGAGCTACCACCGGTACGACGCCCGCAGCATGCGTCCGCTGTCGCGGGTCTCGGGAGCGCTGCGGTTCGCGGCGGTCCTCCTTTTCGTCATCGTCTTCTTCGGCGTCTCCATCGCTGCGCTGAACGGCGTCATTGACGAGCCTCTCGGGTGCCTGTTCCCGCCCTGCTCCTGGATCGGCTAACAGCCGATATCGCCCAACCGTCCTAACGGAAAACGAGTTTCTTTCCGCTGGTGGCGCAGTCACGCAGGTACAGGTTGATCAAAGTCTGGTACGGAACTCCGTTCTGCGCCGCGAGGGCCTTGAAATAGGCAAGTGTGTCCTGGTCCAGCCGCAAGGTGATCTGTTTTTTGAGATGCTTTGCATACGGATTGCGCCTAGCCTTCGAGAAGTCGTAGTTATCTCTCATTTCTCCACCTGCGGTTATACGCGGCGCGCTCCGAGCGGTTCGCTCTGCGTGCCGAGATGATGCGGACGACCCCGTCGTTCTCCCGGTAGCAATGGCAGACTACCAAGTTTCTCAGCGAAAAGCTCAGTCCCAGGAGGACGAAACGGTCCTCCTGGGCCGAATGATCCGGGTCATCGATGAGTAGCGCACGATGGTCGTGGAACACGGTTTGCGCCTCGTCGAACCCAACCCCGTGCTTGCGTTTGTTCTCGGTATGCTTTTGCTCATCC
>JAPOQB010000918.1 GCA_026710965.1 Deltaproteobacteria bacterium
GACTTCCGGTCCCTCCAACGATTGCGATTGAAATGGAATCTTGCATGTGAAGGCTCATAGCATGTTCGCGTCGGGTGCTACAAATTCGGCGCCCTTCGACTTCGCTCCGCTGACGCGGAGCTACGCTCAGGACGAACGGGGGTGAAAGGGCGTCCTTCGACATTCACTTCGCTGTGCCTGTGCTGAGCTTGTGGAGGGGTTCGGGACGAACGGTTGCGAGAAAACCATACCCGTTCGTCCTGAGCGTAGCGGAGCGCCAGCGGAGCGAAGTCGAAGGGCGCCGAATTTGTAGCACCCGACGCGAACATGCTATGAGCCTTCACATGCAAGATTCCATTTCAATCGCAATCGTTGGAGGGACCGGAAGTCTGGGGATGGGCTTGGCGAGCCGCCTGGCGCGGCCCGGCGTGCGGGTCATCATCGGCTCGCGGGACGCCCAGCGCGGCGCGGACGCGGCCAAGGACTTGAACGAGAGGCTGGGTACGGACCTCGTGGAGGGGATGCTCAACGCCGACGCGGTCCGTGATGCCGAGTTGGCGGTCATCTCGGTGCCGTACGAGGGGCAGGAGAAGATGGTGAGCGACCTGGCGGACGAGCTCCGCGGGAAGATCGTCATCGACGCGGTGGTGCCGCTGCTCAAGGGCAGGCCGTTCGTGCCCGAGGCCGGCTCGGCGCTGCTGGAGGCGCAGAAGATCCTGGGCGACGGGACCCCGGTCATCGGCGCCCTGCACAACATCTCGGCGTTGGACCTCAGCGCCCCGGACGAGCCCCTCGGCGACGTCCTGGTGTGCGGCGACAGCAGGGAAGCCAAGGACCGCGTCATCGAATTGCTGGAGCGCATTGGCGCCACCGGCCTGGACGCCGGCCCGGCGGCCAACGCCTACGTGGTGGAAGGGCTGACCGGCGTGCTCATCGCCCTCAACCGCCGCTACAAGTCGAAGCACGCCAGCGTGAAGATCACGGGAATCCATTAGAACCCGTTTCAGGAGGGGTCCCATGAGCCTACCCGTCATCGATGCCGACGGTCATGTGATCGAGGACGAGTCCATCGTCGATTACATCGAGGAGCCGTACCGCAGCCAGGCGAGCAAACGGATCCTGACGCGGGTCTTCCCCTCTCTGGACCACCATCACCTGGGGCTGAAGTATCTCAGCGAGGGCGCCTTCGGCGGCGGCAAACCCGTGACCCCGGCGGACTGGCGGTCGTTCGTGGAGGAGGCGGGGTTCGAGTGCAGCGTGCTGTACCCCACCTGGGGCCTCGCCATGGGCAACATCAGCATGCCGGACTGGGCCTGCGCGGTGGCCCACGCCTACAACAGTTGGCTCTACGACCAGTATCTGAAGGACAACCCGCGGCTCAAGGGCATGGCGCTGATTCCGCTGCAGGATCCGCAAGAGGCGGTCAAGGAGTTGCGCCGGGCGGTGACGGAACTGGGCATGCTCGGGGCCATGCTGCCCTCACGCGGCCTGCCCATGGACCTGGGCCACAAGACCTACTGGGGCGTTTACGAGGAGGCGGAACGGCTGGGCTGCGGGCTGGCGGTGCACGGCGGCTGCCACCACGGCATGGGCCTCGACACCCTGGAGGCGTTCGTTCCCATCGCCGGGCTGGGACATCCCTTCAGCCTGATGATCGCGTTCTCCGGCATGGTCTACCACGGCGTCTTCGACCGCTTCCCGAACCTGCGGATGGCCTTCCTGGAAGGGGGCGCCGGGTGGCTGACTTTCTGGATGGACCGGATGGACCGGTCCCACGTCTTTTTCGGGGAGTGGAACTCCCACGGCAACTACCACGGCCCCGAGCCGGAACATCTGCCCAGCCAGTACGGGCTCCTGGACAACGTCTTCGTGGGCTGCGAGGGCGGCGAGAACGGTCTCGACTACCAGATCCAGCGGGCCGGCAACGGGCGGTTCCTGTTCGCCAGCGACTTCCCGCACGAGATCGGCCC
>JAPOQB010000595.1 GCA_026710965.1 Deltaproteobacteria bacterium
ATCGTGCGCAGCTTCGACCGGGGCAAGACCTGGGAGGACGTGAGCGAGGGCATCGAGTACCCGGACGTGCACATGATCGTCCGCTCGCCGGCAAATCCGGACACCTTTTTTGCCGCCACCTCCCGGGGTTTCTTTCGCGGGGACCCTCCCGAGGCCGGTTGGCAACGCGCCGAACGGGGCATGGAAAGCGACTACTTCCACGACGTGGTGATGCTGCCGGGGGACCCTCCGGCGCTGTTCCTGGCCGGCGGACACGGCTCGCCCCAGTACTGGGACCGCCCCAGCGGCGCCGACGGCCGCATCTACCGCAGCGAGGACTCGGGCAAGAACTGGCGGCAGGTGGGTGCGGGCCTGCCGGTGACGCACCCCGGCATGTGCTGGCAACTGACTCGCGACCCCTATGACGACGATGCGATCATCGCGGCCTTCGGCGACGTGGCCCGGGGACACACCGCCGGCCCGCCGGGGGAAGGGGACATCTACCGGACCCCCGACCGGGGCGACACCTGGGAGCGCGTCGGACGGCAGAAGCGCGGCAGCAAGTTCCTCGGTTTGCCCGCCATCCGCGTGCTTTGGGCCGCGGCCGAGTCGTAGTGACGCAGGACACTAACACGGCATGAGCTCCATCGGCGAGGACGCGGCACGGGTCGACGGGCCGGCGAAGGTAACCGGGGCCGCCCAGTACACCGGTGATCTGGAGTTCCCGGGGCTCAACTTCGTCAAGACGCTCAGGACCGTCCATCCCCATGCCCGGCTGACTTCAGTGGACGCGAGCGCCGCCGAGGCCCTGCCCGGTGTGGTGGCGGTGCTGACCCGGGCCGACCTCGTCGAGGGAAACTCCCATTTCGGACCCGTGGTCAAGGACCAGCCGATCGTGGCGCTGGACCGTGTCCGCTACGCCGGCGAGGTGGTGGCCGCGGTGGCCGCCGAGGAGCCCGGCATCGCCGAGGAAGCCGTCGATCTCATCCGGGTGGAGTACGAGCCCCTGACACCGGTGGTCGATCCAGTGGAAGCCATGGCGCCAGGGGCGCCGATCCTCCACGAAACCCGGGTGCGGTCCGAAAGCCGTCTGGACGCGGCCCACTACCGCTACGAGGACCGGGGCAACGTGCTGACCTCTTACAGTGTCGGCCGCGGCGACCCGGAGGAGGGGTTTGCCGCTTCGGACCTGGTCTTCGAGGACACCTACACCACGCCCAAGATACAGCACGGGCACCTGGAACCCCACGTCGTTACGGCCTTCTGGGATGCGGCGGGCAAGCTCACGGTCTATTCCGCTACCCAGAACCCCTCGTCCATCCGGGTCCAGCTCGCCGAGCTGTTCGAGCTGCCGCAGTCCATGGTGCGGGTGGTGGTGCCGTACGTCGGCGGCGGTTACGGCGGCAAGGTGCATTTGCGGCTGGAACCCTTGGCCGCGGCGTTGGCCCGCAAGGCCCGGCGCCCGGTCCAGTGGAAGCTCACGCGCGAGGAAGTCTTCCTCACCGGCCACTGCCATGCTTCGGTGGTGCGCATCAAGACCGGCGTGAAACGCGACGGCACGATCCTGGCCCGGGAAGTGGAAGCGGTCTACGACACCGGCGCCTACGCGCTGACCGGCCCCTCCACCTCGCGCAACGGCGGCGAGGTGTCGGGCGGACCTTACCGTATCCCGCACCAGCGCCTGACCTCCTACTGCGTCTACACCAACACCCCGCCCACCGGACCCTACCGGGGGTTCGGCGTGCCCCAGGTGTGCTGGGCCTACGAGGCGCAGATGGACGACATGGCGCGCCGCCTGGAGCTGGACCCGCTGGAGATGCGGCTCCGGAACCTGGTGCACGACGGCGACGTCTTCGTCACCGGCGATACCCTGGAGGCGGTGGGGCTGGAGGATTGCCTGCGCGCCGCGGCCGAGGCCGTCGGCTGGCAGGACAAGGCGGAGCAGGCGCCCCGGCCGCCGGCGACGCTGGTGCGCGGCAAGGGCGTGGCGGTCATGATCAAGACCACCATGACGCCGTCGCACTCGTCCGCCAGCGTGCGGCTCAATGCCGACGGCTCGGCGACGCTGCTGTCGGGCAGCGTGGAGATCGGCCAGGGAGTCCAGACCAGTCTGGCGCAAATGGTGAGCGAAGTTCTGGGCCTGCCCCGGGAACGCGTCGCCGTCACCCTGCCGGATACCGACGTCACCCCCTTCGACCAGTCCACCAGCTCCAGCCGCACGGTTTTCAGCATGGGCAACGCCGCCATCGGGGCGGCCCGCCAGGTCGCCGACCAGCTTCTGGAGATCGGCGCCGGGGAGCTCGAAGCCGATCCCGGCGACCTGGAGCTGCGCGACGGCTTCGTGCAGGTGGCCGGGGTCCCGGAGCGGCGGCTCGCCATCAGCGACCTCTTTCGGGCCCGCTTTGGCGGCGTAGTGGGAAGCCTGTTCGGCAGCGCGGGCTTTCAGAGCCGCGGCGGTGTCGACCCCGCCACCGGCAAGGGCAAGGCCTCGGCCTTCTTCTTCCTGTCCGCGTGCGCCGCCGAGGTGGAGGTGGACACCGAGACCGGCAAGGTGCGGGTGGTGCGGCTGGCCACCGCCGTGGACGCCGGCAAGGCCATCAACCCGCGCCAGTGCCACCTGCAGAACGAGGGCTCCATGCTCATGTCCCTGGGCTCATCGCTGTTCGAGGAAATGCTCTTCGACAACGGCCAGCCCATCAACAGCACCTTCCTGAGTTACCTCCCGCCGTCCATGCAGGACCACCCCGAGACCTTTACTTCCCTCCTGATCGAGCACCCCCACCCCGACGGCCCCTTCGGCGCCAAGGGCATGGGCGAAGCCGCCCTCGGTCCCGTGGAGCCCGCTATCGGCAACGCCGTGGCCAACGCGCTGGGCGGCGTGAGGGTGAAGGATTTGCCGTTGCGGCCGGAGCGGGTGGTGGATGCGCTGCGGGGTGAACGCCCCAGTACCGGTTGATCGCAGACGTCCGAGCCCGTCCGTCAGTCCGATGAAATAGCTCGCAAGTGCCCCAACTCGTCCTTCCCGCGAGAGTGGGAGTCAGGTGTGGACGGGAGGTACGTGGGACAGGACACTAGGGCGGCGTATCGCGGTTGTTCTCCCGACGGGCAAAGCCCTCGAAGAGCCCCTCCAGGCGAGCCATGCGTTCCCGGAGCTCGCCGATACTGTCCCGAAGTTCGCCGATGTCTCTTTTCATTGAGCGCAGGTCCGGCAGGATCAAGCCGGCCAACGAGATGCCCGTGCCGATGATGGCGACAAGGATATAGAAGAGATCCGACGGAACAGCACCCATAGCTACCACCTCCCGATGAAGAAGCCGGTATGATAACGATCGTACAACTACGGACGATCATTTCAATGGCCGAACCTTGTTTCCGAGCCCTTGTGAAGCATCGAGACACGCAGTTTTGTAAAAGGAAAATATATTGCTAACTAGGGAAGCAGGTTGCAGAAGTTGCGGATGATCGCCCAGCGCGGGACGACATCGCCAAGGCGCCGGAATGCGCTTGGCGATTATAGATTCTGCACGATCGCCCAGCGCCGCTAACCCGGCTGGCGCCGGTTACCAGACACGGAGGTTTCCTATGAGGCATTCTGTCGGGGCGCTCGGTCTGGTTCTTTTCCTCGCGGCGTGCGGTGGCGGTGGTGGCGGAGGAGGCACGATGCCCGACCCGAGACCAAGGCCACCTGAGCCGCCTCCTCTGCCATCCGCGGCTCCCGAATCCTACCTTGAAACGGCTCGCTTTACGGCCCACCAGCCGCAAGTGCTCGAACAGATCGGCGCACACCATGCGTACGCCAAGGGATTGACCGGCAAGGGTGTCCGTATCGGCGTCGATGACACCGCCGTTGACTTCACACAGAACGCCGAGTTCGGAAGTCGAACGAAGCTGACGCATGGGGAGGGCGCCAAGCTCTACTATGACCGTTTCGTGACCGGTCTTGGATCAAGCCTTGTCGCCGAGCTCCTGGAGTGCGAACACGGGTCGACTTTGTGCATAGGGCGGGAGATCGACAGTCGAGGCCAGCGCCAGGAAGAAATTGTCAACAACAGCGTACGCCGTATCGTACGTGAAACCGGCATGCCTTTGCGCGACGACTCGGCGTACATTGTGGACAGCCATTACGTCAGAATACTGACGAACGAAAACGAGCCCTATGGGAGCCGTTGGTGGGCGGCGCAACTCGGCGTCAAGGAAGTGCCGACGCCATACGGTGAGGGATCGCACGGGACTGCGGTCGCTTCAGTTGCGGCCGGGACGAGGCTCGGCGTTGCGCCGGAAGCAAGTATCATCCCGATTGCGCAGAATCTGACCGCCGATGACCAGGCCGACGATCAACAGTTGCGGTCCGCGATCGAATTCGAGATCGAATCGCTCCCGGCGGCAGAACGCAGAGACTTCGACAAGCAACTCGCCGCCGAACACCAGGATCTCTACGCGAAGTTCGATATCATCAACCGATCCTACGGCCGGCGCAATACGTCGTTTGTGCGGTTCGAAGAGTACCGCAATGTGCGATGGGCGCTCGAATACGTACCGAATACCTTGAATGCCTGGGCGCAGGTCGACACGCCCGCTACCGAGAGGACCATTGTTGTTTACGCGGCGGGCAATAACTCGGACACGAAGCCGGGGTTGGGCGCCGCCTTGCCGTCGCTGTTCGTGCCGTTTCGCGGGCACACTCTCGCGGTCGTAGCCACGGATCCGACGACAGGCATGATCGCGCCGTACTCCAACCGGTGCGGACGGCTCCCCTCCAATTGGAACGCTGCAAGCCACGGGAGACACTATTGCCTGGCTGCTCCGGGAACCGTGCGCGGTCTCGCACCCGACCCGAACACGCCCGGACGCGGAAATATCCAGACGTGGCACGGAACGAGTTTCGCCGCGCCAATGGTTTCCGGGGGCCTCGCGTTGCTGATAGAGCACTTTCGGGGAACACGCGGCAACACCGCCGTGGTGAAACGAATGCTCGACACCGCGGATCGAAGCGGCCAATATGGTGACCTGGACACGTATGGCGCGGGGTTCCTGGACCTTCAAGCCGCATTTTCGCCGGTGGGAACACTCAAGGCAGGACGGTCCGCACGTTCTCTGAGAAGCACCATTTTGCACACACCTGTTGCTTTCGGACCGGTTGCCCAGCGCGTGTCGAATATTGAGCTCGCTGCTTTCGACAGGCAAGACTTTCCGTTTTGGATTCCCCTATCTTCGCGGATCGTTGTCAAAGAAATTGGGCGGTCGCCGATCCCTGTGCTCGATGAGGATGTTGGCCCCGCCGCCGGCCTAGAAGCCCTATCAATAGGACAGCGTTGGACGACAGTCGGAAAAGTTCAGCGCTCCTGGCTTCGAGGTGGCCAATGGGTGGCAGGCTTTGGCCCGTCGTCAGCGAGCTTGGCGCGTCAGCCGAGTAGCCAGGGATGGGGTTACGGTCTGAGCTTCAACGACGACGGATACTTGGGCTCGCGCACGTCCGGGGCGTTCGGCTCGGATCTGCGTTCGGGTTTCTCTTGGGTCTCGCGTACGTTTGAACAAGAGCTTGACGCTCGCTGGAGCGTCAAGGCGACGGGGACGTTGGCCTTTGGCGCGCCGCGCTACGAAAATAGCGCGATATTCAAAGCCTCTCCTTCCGTGTTGTCGGCGATGTCGATTCGCGTCGGCACCGAAACCACAGGGCTTACATTAGAGCAGGCGCTACGTGCGGAGACAGGGACCGGCACGTTCCGCATCGAAAACGGGCAAATCCAGAACGGCCGAAGGCTCTACGACGAGCATCACATTCACCTACGGCCGGATTCGCGGGAAGTCCGTATGACGCTACGCCACGAACATGACGTGTACGGTGGGCGTATCGCTTTAGAGGCCGGCGCCACGATCAACGCCGGCCATATAGCGGGAGCACGCGAAAGGCATATGGGACTGTCCTTTCGGAGAGCTTGGTGAAACTGCACCACATGTTGTTGGTCGGATGCGTTTTCCCTCTCGGCTTGGCATGCACAGGTCCGGATAAGCCCGAGGCTGTTCCGGTCACGCAGGGGTTAGGTCCTCCGGTAGTGCGTGACGGCGTCGTGTACACTCCGGCGGCGGTGGGCCGGAGGGGGTGCGTCCTCTACAACGTCCAAATCCCTGAAGGAAGGGCTCCTGCCGCCATTGTGTACCAGAGCGCCGAGGGCTTGTTCAGTTACGGACGTCCGGATCAATGCGTTAGACTCAAACCGTACAGGTACGATTGATTGTGGTGAAAGGGTATCCTGATCGAGAGTTTGAGATGCGCTGTCGGTGTCATGTATGGGTTCGCTCCGCATGGCAATCTGCTGTTTCGTGACGACGAGCCTGCAAGGAGTTTCGCCGTAAAAGGTGCTTACTCGATCCGTAGCGGACGTTTGTACGAGCCGCAAGGGAGTCTACAGGGGCTTGGGGTGTCAATTGGAGAGGAGGGTTGGTCATGAATGCGTTTCTGGTAGTTGTCGGTATCTTGATGCTGGCGGGTACGGCCGGGGCGGATTACAAGGAGTGTCGGCAGGCGTACAGAGACAAGCACTGGGATCAAGCGTTTGACGCGTGCCATGCGGAGGCCCTGAACGCTGACAAGGGCGAAGGCGATAAGCGAGCCGTTCTTCGGGTGGCGTATCTCTACATGCGAGGGCGGGGCACGGGTCGCGACTACAACGAGGCTATGCGTTGGTTTCGCAAGGCGGCTGACCGGGGAAGTGGCCGAGCCATGTCGCAAATCGGGTATCTCCATAAAAAGGGATGGGGGGTTACTCGAGACGAGGAAGCGGCGCTACGCTGGTATAAGAAGTCTGCCGAGACGGGACATTACCTGGGCCAATACAACTATGGCATCAACTTGGTGGGCAGAGCGGTTCGGGGTTCTGGGACGCAAGAAGACGTCGTGACCGGGTACATGTACTTGATCTTGTCCAAGGAGCAGAACAGGGGCTCCGTCCGGTTTCGCGAGGAAGCAGTGGGCCACTGGATGGGTGTCGCGGAAAACCATCTCACGTACAGCGAGATCGACGAAGCCAAGCGCCGGGCGCGGAAGTGGAAGAAGGGCACCGAGTAGCTTGAGCTGTTTCAATTGAGTTGCCAGAGGGGGAAGGTTAGGGATTAGAGAGCAGCCTGGGGGAGCACTTCCCGCGCTATTGAAGGCCGCCCAGTGGTCCTGTACACGTCATTGCGTCATTGAAGCACGTTCGTGCGTATGGGCCGGAAATGAACTGGTACCTAGCCGTTGAACGCGCCCAACACGTTAGATCAAGAAGCGTTCACGGCGATGGAACGGCCCGTTCACGGGGATCGATTCCCAGGTTCAAGATGCTTCGGCCGTAGGTGGCCGTCCCACCCCCGCCTTGCTAAAGGTGCTCGTTGAACCATTCCACGGACAGGTCCAGCAGATGGCTCAGGTGCGGCTCCTTGTAAATGTCGTGGTGGTTGACGCCCGGTATCACCACGTAGTGCTTGGGCTCGTGTGATTCCTCGTAGAGGCTTACCTGCTCTTCGAGGGGGGTCAGGGTGTCGAGCTCGGCGGAGACGTACAGGGCGGGACTCTCCATCTCGTGCGCCACGGTCTCGGGCTTGTAGTCGATGATGGCGTCGGCGCATTCCAGGGGCATCTCGACCTCGCCCCTTTGCGGGTTGGCGGCCACGGTCTCGTTCCAGAACTCCCACCCCTCCGGCGTCGTCTCCATGATGTGGTAGGGGTGCACGCGGCGGGATTGCCCGCTCAGGACCCGCTGGTCGCGGTCCTCTTCGAGTTCTTGCAGGAACGCCTGCCACTCCCATTCCCGGCGCAGGCATCGGAGCCAGCGTTCGCCGTCGCCCACGCCCACGACGCTCACGATGCACCGGACCCGGTCGTCCACGGCGGCCGTGTAGGTTGCGTGGGCGCCGCCGAAGCTGGTGCCCCAGATGGCCAGGCGCTCGGGGTCCACCTCGTCGCGGGTACCGAGGTAGGTGAGGCCGTTGCGGATGTCCTCAATCTGCTCCAACGGCATCAGGCGGTGGCGCGGCCCTTCGCTCTCGCCGAACCCGCGATAGTCGAAACGGAGCGTCACGTAGCCCTCGTTGGACAGCCGCTCGGCCACCTGTGGCATGAGCCCTTCCTTGAGGCCGGCGTATCCCTGGCACAGGATGACGCCCGGGTGGGGTTCCGACCCCGGACGGGCGTCGGGGATGGAGAGCACTCCCGCCAAGCCGTAGCCGGGGCCGCTGAAATACCGGATTTTCTCTTCCACAATACCTCCTCACGGCGGCCCGTG
>JAPOQB010000104.1 GCA_026710965.1 Deltaproteobacteria bacterium
ATGACCCTTATCTACTATCTGGCGGCCGCGGTCGCGGTCTTTGCGACGGCCATGGTGATCACCCGGACCAACGCGGTGCACGCGTTGCTGTACATGATCGTGTCGCTGCTGTCGCTGGCGTTGATCTTCTTCACCCTGGGGGCGCCCTTCGTGGCGGCGCTGGAGGTGATCATCTATGCCGGGGCCATCGTGGTCCTGTTCGTATTCGTCATCATGATGCTCAATCTCGGGGCCGAGGCCACCGCCCGGGAGCGGCAGTGGCTCGATCCCAAGGCGTGGCGCGGCCCGGCGATCCTCTCGGCGATCCTGTTCGTCGAGTTCCTGGTGCTGGTGGCCGCCGAGTCCGGTCCGGCGGGTGCTCCGGGCGCGGTGGGGGTGAAACGGGTGGGCGCCGCGCTCTACGGCCCCTACGTGCTGGGGGTGGAACTGGCCGCCATGCTGCTGCTGGCGGGCCTGGTGGGCGCCTTCCACCTGGGCCGCCGGGTGCCGTCGGACGGCGAGGAGGATGAATCGTGATGGCCGCCGTCCCCATGGAGCACGGCCTCGTGCTGGCGGCGGTGCTGTTCGGTCTGGGGCTGACCGGCGTCCTGGTGCGCCGCAACATCATCTTCGTGCTGCTGTCCCTGGAGATCATGCTCAACGCCGCGGGCCTGGCGTTCGTGGTGGCGGGCGCGCACTGGGGCCAGGCGGACGGCCAGGTCATGTTCTTCTTCATCCTGGCCATGGCGGCCGCCGAGGTGGCGGTGGGGTTGGCGCTGGTGGTGCAGATCTACTATCGATTCAACACCCTGGACGTCGACGCTCTGAGTCACATGAGGGGATGACATGCTCGATCTTCTGTGGCTGATACCCGCCTTCCCCCTCCTGGGCTTTCTGGTCCTCATGCTGGCAGGCTCGCGGCTCTCCCGCACCGAGGTGGCCTTTGTCGGCGCGGGCTCGGTCGGCCTGTCCGCCGTGGTCACGCTGCTCGTGGGGCTGAGCTTCATGGCCGCTCCTCCGGCCGGCGCGAGTTTCACCCAGACCCTGTGGGTGTGGCTGGACGTGGGCGGCTTCCGGCCCGCCTTCGCCTTCTACCTCGACGCCCTGTCGCTGGCGATGATCTTCGTGGTGACCTTCGTGGGTTTCCTCATCCACCTCTACTCGGTCGAATACATGATGGAGGAGGAGGAAGGTTACAGCCGTTTCTTCGCCTACATGAACCTGTTCGTCTGCGCCATGCTCACGCTGCTGCTGGCGGACAACCTGATGCTGCTGCTGCTCGGTTGGGAGGGCGTGGGCCTTTGCAGCTACCTGCTGATCGGCTTCTTCTACAAGGACGAAGCCAACGGACAGGCGGCGAGCAAGGCGTTCATCGTCACCCGTGTGGGCGACACCGCCATGCTGATGGCGCTCTTTCTGCTCTTCGCCGAACTGGGGACCCTGGACATCCAGGAGCTGCTGCAGCGCGCCGGCCAGCAGTTCCCGCCGGGCTCGGGCCTGGCGGCGGTGGTGGCGCTGCTGCTGCTCGGCGGGGCCGTGGGCAAGTCCGCGCAGCTTCCGCTCCAGACCTGGCTTCCCGACGCCATGGCCGGGCCGACCCCGGTGAGCGCCCTCATCCACGCCGCGACCATGGTCACGGCCGGCGTCTATCTCATCGCGCGCACCCACGTGTTGTTCACTCTGGCGCCGGCGGTGCTGACGCTGGTGGCGGTCATCGGCACCCTGACCCTGTTGATGGCCGGTTTCGCCGCGCTGGTGCAAACCGACATCAAGCGCGTGCTGGCCTATTCCACCATCAGCCAGATCGGCTACATGTTCCTGGCTTTGGGGGTGGGCGCGTGGTCCGCGGCGCTGTTCCACTTCATGGTCCACGCCTTCTTCAAGGCGTTGCTGTTCCTGGGCGCCGGCGCGGTCATCATGTGCCTGCACCACGAGCAGGACATGTACCGCATGGGCGGCCTGCGGCGGCTGATGCCGTTTACGTTCCGGTGCTTTCTCGTGGGCGCCGGGGCGCTCGCGGCCATCCCGGTGGTCACCGCGGGCTTCTATAGCAAGGACCTGATCATCTGGAACGCCTACAACTCCGACATCGGCGGCGTCTGGCTCTGGGCCGGGGCCCTGGCGGGCGCGCTGCTGACCTCCATCTACACCTTCCGCATGGTGTTCCTGACCTTCTACCGGGACGCCACC
>JAPOQB010000908.1 GCA_026710965.1 Deltaproteobacteria bacterium
CACCAGCCGGTTCAGCCGTTCTTCCTTCTCTTCCCACTCGCGTCCCAGACGCCCCTCGAACATGCTGTGGACCCCGTGGAACACGAACTGGTGGGAGTCGCCGTGCATGTTGAGGATGCCCTTCATGCGCAGGATGTCGGGGCCCTTTTCCGCCAGCACCGAGCGGAACCAGTGGCTCAGGCGGGTCTTGTTGAGGTCCCCGGGTTGAACGAAGGACACGGTCTGGACCGAGGCCTGGTGCTCGTGGTGATGGCCGTTCTCCACTAGGCGGCGCTTGGCCTCCAGGTCGAAGGCTCGCATCTCCAACAGCTCACCGATGTCCACCTCGGCGTTCCGGGTAGGGGTCACCCGGGCCATGGGGTTCAGCTCGCCGAGCCGGGCGGCCAGCGTGTCCGCTTCCTCCGGCGTGATCAGGTCCGTCTTGTTGAGCAGGATGGCGTCGGCGCAGGCGACTTGCTCGCGGGCCTCGTGCTGGGCGGCGAGTTGTTGCTCGACGTGCATGCCGTCCACCACCGTGACCACGGCTTGCAGCTCGAAATCCATGCGGATCCGTTCGTCCAGCAGCAGGGTCTGGACGATCACCGTGGGATCCGCGAGACCGGAAGTCTCCACCACCAGGTAGTCGAAGGTCTCGCGCCGTTCCAGCAGTTGCAGCAGCACCCGCAGCAGGTCCCCCTGGACCGTGCAGCAGATGCAGCCGTTGTTCATCTGGAAGATCTCTTCTTCCGAGGCGACGATGAGGTGGTGGTCGATGCCCACCTCGCCGAACTCGTTGATGATCACGGCGATGCGGTGGCCGTGAGGCGCGGTGAGGATGCGGTTCAGCAGCGTGGTCTTGCCGGCCCCAAGAAAGCCCGTAAGGATGACGACGGGTATTCTGGCCATGGCCTACTTCCCGTCGCGTTCCTCCAGCGCCCAGAACACCCGCTCCGGGGTCAGGGGAAGCTCGCGGATGCGGGACTTGATGGCGTCCGCCACGGCGTTGCCGATGGCCGCGGGGGTGGGCGCCAGGCCCGGCTCGCCCAGCCCCTTGGCGCCGTAGGGTCCCTCGGGTTCGGCGCACTCGACGATGATGGGAATGATCTCCGGCAGATCCACCGACGTCACCAGGTGATAGTCCAGGAACGAGGGGTTCCGCACCTTACCGTTTTCGTCGATGACGAGGTTCTCGTGCAGCGCGGAGCCGATGCCCTGGGCCACGCCGCCTTCGATCTGCGCCACGCAGTTGAGCGGGTTGATGGCCTTGCCCACGTCGTGGGCGGCGGACAACCGGTGCAGCCGGACCCGGCCGGTCTCCTCGTCCACCGAAGCCTCCGCGGCCTGGGTGGCGTACATGTAGAACGCCGAGGCGTGGTCGCTGTGTCCCGTTTCCAGGTCCAGGTCCTTGCCGATCTCGTAGGTGTAGGAAGCGTCGCCCCGCAGCACCGCGTCCGCCCCCAGCTTGCGCCGGATCATCTCGCCGAAGGTCAGGGCGATCTCGTCGTGGTCCTTGAGGTGCACCTTGCCGTCGGACACCACCAGCTCTTCCTCTTTCCCCTCCAGCATGGGGCCGGCCATTTCCAGGAGCTGCTCGCGCGCGTGGATGGCGGCCCCGCGCACCGCGTTGCCCATGTGATAGGTGCTGCGGCTGGAGGTGGTGGAGGCGTCGAACGGGATCACGTCGGTGTCCAGCGGCGCCACCTGGATCTGTTCGATGGGCACCTTCAGCTCTTCCGCCGCCACCTGTGACAGGATCGTGTTGCATCCCTGTCCGATCTCCACGGTCCCGGCCAGCACCGTGACCTGGCCGTTGGTATCCACCAGCACGCCGGCGTTGGAGGTGGTGGGCGACCGGGTGGGCTTGGAGATGCATGCCAGCCCGCGTCCGACTCCCGCGGGTTTCGGCTTGTCCCAGTCGATGGCGGCCGCCGCCTTGGTCAGGGTCTCGGTGAGGCCGACGTTGTGCAGTTGCTCACCCCAGTAGGCCGTGTCGCCGTCCACGAAGACGTTCTTCAGGCGGAACTCCAGCGGGTCCATGGCCAGCCGGCGGGCCAGCTCGTCCATGTGCTGCTCGGTGGCCCAGGCGCCCTGGGGAATGCCGTAGCCGCGGAACGCCCCGGCCACCGGCTTGTTGGTGTACACGGCGTAACCGTCCACGTGGACGTGGGGGATGCGGTAGGGGCCGGGGGAGGGGAGACTGCCCCGGATGCACACCGTCGGGCTCTTCTCCGAGTAGGCGCCGCCGCCCCAGTAAAGGGTCATGTGCCGGGCCATCAAGGTGCCGTCGTTCTTGACGCCGCTCTTGATGTGCACGGTGGCTTCATGACGCACCAGCGTCGAGATGAAGGTCTCCTCGCGGTTGAACTTCACCCGCACCGGCCGTCCGTTCGTGTGAAACGCCAGCCCCATGGCGATGGGCTCCAGCTTGAGGCCGCCCTTGGAACCGAAGCCGCCGCCCTGGAGCGGGTTGATGAGACGGATCTTCTCCTGCGGCAGGCCCAGGGCCTCGGCCACCTCGGTCAACGCCCGGAACGGCGCGTCGTTGGCCACCCAGACGGTGACCTGTCCGGTCTCGGGGTCCACCTGGGCGTGGGCCGAATGGGGCTCCATGGCGGCATGCTGGATCACCGGCACGTAGTAGCTTTCCTCCAGCACCAGGTCCGACTGCCGGAACCCTTCGGCGGTATCTCCGGTGCGCAGCTTGAAGTGCTCGCACACGTTGGGCATGGGGGCGCCGACGATGATGGGGGCCTTGCGATAGCTCTCGAACTCCTCGTGGATGGCCACGGCGCCGGGCTGGCAGGCCTCCTCGGGCGTGAAGTAGGCGGGCAGGTCCTCGTACTCCACTTCGATGAGCTTCAGCGCCTCCTGGGCCGTGTCCTCGTCCACCGCGGCCACCGCCGCCACCGGCTCGCCGATGTAGCGTACCTTGCCCTGGGCCAGGAAAGGTTTGTCCTTGATGGATTCGCCATGGGTCCACGGAACGTCGGCCCCGGAAATCGCGCACACCACGCCCGGATGCCGGCGCGCCTTCTCCAGATCGAGCCTGACGATGCGCGCGTGGGGCCGGGTGCTGAACAGCGCCTTGCCGTGCAGCATGTCCGGCAGCACCAGATCGTACCCGTAGATGGCCGTGCCCGTGACCTTCTCGTCCACGTCGACGCGGGTGACCGGATGGCCGACGACCTTGAGCTCACTCATGATCCTGTCCTCTTGCCGGCGCGCTGCCGGAGCTCGGCGGCGGCGTCCTGGACCGCCTCGACGATTTTGACGTAGCCCGTGCAGCGGCACAGGTTGCCCGAGAGGGCGAAACGGATCTCGTCGTCGGTGGGGTCCGGGTTCTCCTCCAGGAACGACTTGGCCATCATCAGCATGCCGGGAGTGCAGTACCCGCACTGGGCGCCGCCGTCGGCGATGAACGCCGCCTGGATGGGGTGATAGGCGTCGCCGTCCTTGAGCCCCTCGATGGTGACGATTTCGGCCTGGTTGAGCTCGCCGGACAGCACCAGGCAGGAGTTGACCGGCCGGCCGTTGAGGTAGACCGTGCAGGCGCCGCAGTCGCCGGTGCCGCAACCCTCCTTGGTGCCGGTAAGGCCGATCTCGTCCCGGAGCAGGTCCAGCAGCAGGCGGTGCGCCGGAGCGTCCACCGAAATGGGCTTGCCATTCAACGTAAATTCAATGGGTTGACTCATGAATTCTCAGGCTCCTTCTCCTGCGCTGCTGGGTCACCGAGGGCGACCGCCGGTCGCCCCTACCCGTTTTCACGGCGTGGCGGCGGGGCTTCAAACCCGCCTTGCATTGCGCCATGCGAGCACGGGCGGTTTGAAACCCGCCCCTACAACGTCTCCGCGGCGCGACTCGTCTAGCCGTACCGCCGGTCTCGGCGGCTGGTCCATGCCACCGGGCCGCTGCCCGCGGCGGCGTTCAGCAGCGCCCGTTTGGTGTTCACCCGCACCATGGCTCTCCGGTACTCGGCGGAGGAGCGCACGTCGCTGATGGGGCTGCACTCCTCGGAAGCCTTGCGGCCGGCCTGTTCCGCCAACTCCTCGGTCAGCACCTGCCCCTGGAGCATGGCTTCGGCCCCGAGCGCCCGCATGGGGGTGGGGGAGACCGCGCCCAAGGCGATGGCGACGCTCTCGCACCGCCTGTCCGCCTCGGCAAGTGTCAGCGTCACGGCGACCCCGATGTAGGCCAGGTCCATCATGTCCCGGGGTGAGAACTTGATGTATTCACCCACCAGGCGCGGGTCCTGCGCCGGAATGAGGATCTCGGTAAGGATCTCGCCGGTCTCGGCTACGGTCTGTCCGGGACCGCGGAAGAAATCCTTGAGCTCCATCGTCCGTTGGCCGCCTGCGCCCGCCAGCGTGGCCTTGGCGTCCAGTGCCAACAGCGCGGGGGCCACGTCCGCCGACGGCGTGGCGTTGGCCATGTTGCCGCCGATGGTGGCGCGGTTGCGGATCTGGATGGAACCGACTTCGGCGGCGCTCTGGGCCAGGAACGGATACCGTCCGACGATGACAGGGGATATCTCCACCTCCCGCAGAGTGGTCAGGGCGCCGATGGCGATGCCGCCGCCGGCTTCTTCGCGAATCCCCGACAGGGACGGGATCCGCTTGAGGTCCACGACATACCTGGGCACCAGCCCCTTTTCCTTCATGGCGATGACGAGGTCGGTGCCGCCCGCCAGAAAGTGGCCTCCGGGCCCGCCTTCCCGCATGATCCTGGTGGCTTCCGCGAGGCTCGTGGGCTGGTGAAATTCCAGTGGCTCAGTGCGTTTCATTTGCTTCCTTGCGTGCGTTTACCTGTGCCGATGAGTGGTTGTCGATGTGACTCTCCGTCCGCCTGAGCGTAGCGAGTCTGAGCTTGTCGAAGGGCGAGCGAAGTCGAAGGGTGACGATTTCAGCACTCCCGCCCATCCTCAACCTCAGTCCGGCGTCGGCACCACCATGCGTCCGATGGGCCCGCCCACGGGCTCGCCGTCCCGCATCTGCACGTGGCCGCGCACGATGGCCATCACCGGCACCCCCTTGATCTTCCAGCCGTGCCACGGCGAGGGGTTGTTCTTGCTGTGCAGCTTGGTGATGTCGATGGCGGTTTCCTTGTCCATGTCCACGATGGTGACGTCGCCGTCGGAGCCTACCCGAAGGGCGCCCTTCTGGGGGTAGAGCTGCCAGACTTTTGCGGGGTTTTCCGAGGCCAACTTCACGTAATGGTTGAGACTCATGCGGCCGTTGCTGACCTCGTTCAGCATCAGCGGGGGGCCGGTCTCGACCCCGCAGAACCCGGAGATGCAGTCCCAGATGGCGGGCTTCAGCATGTTGCCGTCGATGTCGGCGCCTTTCTCCTCCAGGGTGTGGGGCGAGTGGTCGGTGGCGATCATGTCCACGTAACCGTTGAGCAGGCCGTCCCAGAGGGCTTCGCCGTGGTCCCGGGTGCGCACCGGCGGGTTCATCTTGAGCAGCGGACCGACCTTTTCCATGTCGCTGGGCTGCCGCAGCAGGTAGTGGGGACCGGTTTCGGCGGTGACCCGGAGCCCCCGGGCCTTGGCGTCCCGGACGAGGCCAGCAGCCTGCTTGGAGCTCATGTGCAGGACATGGAGCTTGGTGCCGAAGGTCTCGGCGAAGAAGATGGCATGGTGCACCGATTCCGCCTCGCACAGATACGGGCGGGTGGACTCCCAGTTGACCGCGCCGGTCTTGCCTTCCTCCTTGATGCGGTTCAGGTGATGGTACATGATCTGGCGGTTCTCGGCGTGGATGCACAGAGGCAGCCGGGACTCGGTGATGTTCTGGAACACGTCCTGGCACACGCCGTCATCCGGGAAGGGCAGGTTGCCGATGGTCTCGCCGAAGAAGATCTTGTAGCCCACCGCTCCGGCCCGGGCCATGGGCAGGATCTGGTCGGCGTTGGTCTGCACGATCACACCCAGGAGCGCGAAATCCACCAGCGACTTTTCCTCGGCCAGCTTCTTCTTCTCTACCACCTGCTCGGGGTGCGTCACCGGCGGGATCGTGTTGGGCATCTCCACCACGCAGGTGATGCCGCCCGAGATGGCCGCGCGGGAGCCGGTGCCGAAGTCTTCCTTGTGGGTCATACCGGGTTCGCGGAAGTGGACGTGGCCGTCGATCAGCCCGGGCAGGATGTGCTTGCCCTTGGCGTCGATCTCTTCGACACCTTCGGGGAGCGAGTCGTTGGTGCCGATGGCGACGAATTTCCCGTCGTGAATGGCCACCCCGCCGTCGAACGTGTTCTCGGGCGTCACCACGGTGCCGTTCCTGATCACCATATCTGCTTTCATGGGTGCTCCCTTCGAGTCGAATGAGTGGATGTCCCGCGCGCGGTTTGCGGATGTGATGGGTCGTCGGGCGGGTGTACCCGGCGACAGGTTGTTGTTAGGAAAAAACAGGCGCGAAATCAACCCTGGGTGTGACGGATCTAAAGTTGAAATCCGGCTGCTTGTGTGCAATAGGTGGCTCATTCCAAAGTACCGGATTGGCGCGTGTGCCGACGGTTGATCCTCGGATCA
>JAPOQB010000919.1 GCA_026710965.1 Deltaproteobacteria bacterium
CCGCAAGAACCGTTGCTTCATCACCATCGACCCCATCGACGACGTGGAGTCGCTCCTGAAGTTCCACACCGAGGACAACCTGATGATCGGCACGGACTACAGCCACACCGACATCTCCGCCAACCTGAGCGGACTCCACGAGGTGCGAAACTGGGTGGACGAGGGCCGGATCAACAACGACCAAGCCGAGAAGATCCTCAACACCAACTCGCGGGTGTTCTACGGGTTGTAGGAGCGGGGCAGCGTCAATGAATGGCGTCCTTCGACTTCGCTGCGCTACGCTCAGGACGAACGGTTGGGGGGCTGAGCTCAGGGCAAGCGGTCCCGGGGGCTCTCCCCGTTCGTCCTGAGCGTAGCGCAGCGAAGTCGAAGGGCGCCATCACAGTTCCCGAGCCCTCTCCCGCTCGTCATGAGCGCAGTGAAGTCTAAGGACGCTATCACGGTTCCCGTGCCTCTCCCCGTTCGTCCTGAGCGTAGCGGAGCGAAGTCGAAGGGCGCCATCTATCCTATCCGCCGCATGGCGCGCCAGACCTTTTCCGGCGTCAGCGGCAGGTCCCGGACGCGGGCGCCGGTGCAGCGGAACACCGCGTTGGCCACGGCCGGCGCCACCGGGATGATGCCACCCTCCCCCATGCCCTTGGCGCCGTAGGGGCCGGGGCCGTCACCGTTTTCCACCAGTATCGATTCGAAGGTCCCGGGCAGGTTCTCGAAGCCGGGCACGCGGTAGTCCACGAGGTTGGGATTGAGGATCTGGCCGTCGCCGTAGACGATGGATTCCATCAGCGCGTGGCCGATGCCCATCATGGCGGCGCCCTCGTCCTGGCCTTCGCACTGGAGCGGGTTGAGCGCCTTGCCCACGTCGGCGGCCATGACGTAGCGGCCGAGCCGGACCTCGCCCGTATCCCGGTCCACGTCGAGCTCGGCGGCGCCGATGCCGATCTCCCAGAAGAGCGGGTTGGAGGGGGTCGGGGCCATGCCGCTGTGGGCGTAGCCGCGGCCCACGATCTCGCCTCCCTGCATTGCGAAATGGTTGCGGATGAGCTCGCCGTAGGAGACGCTCTGGCCGCCCGCCCGGGCCTCGCCCTCGGCCAGCTCCACGGCCTCCCGCGGAGCTTCGAAATGCTCCATGGCCAGCTCCAGGATCTGTTCGCGGGCGTCGGCCGCGGCCAACTGCGTGGCCTTGCCCATCACCGTGGTGGAGCGGCTCGATCCGGTGGAGCGGTCGTACGGGGTATAGGCGGTGTCCGGCGGCCGCACCCGCACCTTGTCGAACGGGACGCGCAGTTCCTCCGCCACGATCTGGCTCATGACGGTGCGCGAGCCCTGCCCGATCTCGGAGGTGCCGATGAGCAGCACCACGCTGCCGTCGGAGAGGGCGTGCACGGTGGAAGTGGAGGCCAGCGGCGCCCCCGGGTCGGTGACCCCGAAGGCGAGCCCGCGGCCCGCCCCCGAGGGGGCTACGGGGCCGTCCCACCCCATCCGTTCGGTGACCCGCCTCAGCCCTTCCCGGAGGTCGGCATCCAGGGGTTTGCCGCCGGGCTTCAGTTCCTCGCCCCGGTAGAGCAGGTTCTTCACGCGGAAGGCCAGGGGATCGAGGCCGAGCTCGTCGGCGAGGATGTCCATCTGTGACTCGTTGGCCCAGGCGGTCTGCGGGCCGCCGATGGAGCGGAACGAGGCCGCGGACACGGTGTTGGTGTACACGCAGTGGGACTCGACGCGGAGATGCGGGATCCGGTACGGTCCGAGGATTCGTGTGAGGGTGCGGCTCGTCACCACCGGCCCGAGCTCGGCGAAGGCGCCGGTGTTGAGGAAGATCCGCGCCTCCTTGGCCACCAGGGTGCCGTCCCGTTTCGCTCCGGTCCGGACCCGGCACACGGCCGAATGCCGGCGCACGGTCATCATCGCTTCGGAGACATTCTGGGCCACCCGCACCGGCCGTCCGCATTTCTGCGCCAGGGCCACCGCCAGCGGCTCGATCTTGGCCCCGGACTTGCTCCCGTATGCGCCGCCCACGTAGGGAATGATGACCCGGACGCTCGACAGCGGAAGGCCGAAGATGTGGGCGAGCTCGAGCTGGACGCCGAAAGGGTGGGCCGTGGAGCTCCAGACCGTCAAGCCGTCGGCGTCCACCTTGGCGATGGCCACGTGGGGCTCCATGGCGTAGTGGTACACCATGGGGAAGGTGAACGTGTCTTCCACCACCGTGTCGGCCTCGGCAAACCCGGCGACGACGTCGCCCTTCTCGAGCCGGTCGCTGAAACAGATGTTGCCGGGCGCGGCCTCGTGGACTTGCGGCGCGCCGTCGGCGATGGCCTCCTCGATGGTGACCACCGCGGGGAGGGGCTCGTACTCCACCGCCACCGCGCGGAGCGCGTCTTCCGCGGTCGCCTCATCGTCCGCCGCCACCGCGGCCACCGGCTGGCCGGCGAACAGCGCGCGCTCCAGCGCGACCATGGGATGATCCTGGATCCGGCCGCTGAACCAGGGGTTCCGGTCGCGGAAGTCCTCGCGCGTAAGGACGGCGCGGACCCCGGGAATCCGCTCCGCCGCGCTCGCGTCGATGGAGCGGATGCGGGCATGGGGGTGGGGGCTCCGCAGAATCTTGCCGCAGAGCATTCCCGGGAGCGTAAGGTCCGAAACGTACTCAGCCTGTCCCGTCACCTTGGCGACGCCGTCCACGCGGGCGGCCGCGGTTCCGATGATGTTCATGGTCGTTACCCGCAGATGGTCGTCCAAGGGCGACCGCGGGTCGCCCCTACCGGAGTTCGTCCGCCGACCCATCCGGCGGCACAGACTGCTAGAACTCCATCAGGTCCTCGGCGACGACCACCTCGCCCGAGTAGTGCTTCCTCACCTCTTCCGCGAAGGGTTCATAGTCGTCGGTGCCGACGCGCCGGGTGAGGTGGGACAGCACGACCTTCCTCACGGCGGCCTGCGTCGCCAGCTTGCCGATATTGTCCAGGCCCATGTGGCCCTGGGTGGCCTGCCGCATGATGCCTTCCTGCTCGGCCGTGCTCATCGCCTCCCAGCGACCGTCCTTGATCATCGCGTTCTTGCGTTCGTCGCACGAGGAGGTCTCGGTCACCAGCACGTCCGCGTCCCTGGCCAGCGCGGTGACGGCGGCGCTGGCGCCGGTATCGCCGGTGAACATGATGACGCGGTCGGGAGTCTCGAAGCGGTAGGAGTAGGATTTGTAGCGCCCGGCCTTGTCCCCCCGATGGAAGCTGAAGTGGGTGTTCTCGACGGCCGTGACCCGGACGTTGTCGTCCTGGTAGACCTCGCCGGTGCCCATATCGTGGCCGAAGAACACCTGGTCGAGCGGGACGCTGCGGCCGCCGTCGGCGATGCGGATGTCGGCGCTGATGCTGCAATACTTGATCGTGGCGTCCACCAGCTCCTGGGTCCGGGGCGGGCCGTAGACGTTGATGGGCGCGGTGCGCTGGCCGTCCCACGCCAGCGCCATGAGCGTCGCCAGACCCGCGGTGTGGTCGTCGTGATGGTGGGTGAGAAAGATGATCCCGACCTTGCGCACGTCGGCGCCGGCCCTGGCCATGCGCCGGGCCACGCCGTCGCCGGCATCCACCACGTAGTAGGTGCCGTTGACGGTGAGCAGATGAGAGGTCTGCGCCCGGCGGGGCGTCAACGACGGTCCGCCCCCCGTGCCCAGGGTGATCAAGGACGATGGTGTTTTCATGTTTTCCTCCGTTTAAAGAGTCGATCCGGATGCCGCCGCGGCAGACTTCGGTTAACCCAAGGCGGGTCCTTCACCGAGTGGCCGATCCGGCCACTCGGCCCGCGGCGAAGCGTCATCTCTCATCGCCGGGGCGCTTTTCCCCGGCGATGAGACCATAGTGGAAGGCGCCGCTGATGTGAAGCCGATCACCGGCCTTCTCGTAACGAAAGTATCTCTCCGCAAAGCGGTCTCTGAGCTCCGCCGGACGCCCTTCGAGCTCATCCAC
>JAPOQB010000681.1 GCA_026710965.1 Deltaproteobacteria bacterium
GGACCGGGCGCCCAAGGCCTATTTCGACGAGGGCCGCGACGCCTGGATGTTCGGATCGTCGGACGTGGTGCCGCAAGCCGTGGGCGGGCTGTTCATGGCCGGCCAGCGGCCGGAACAGGTGGAGGAGTTCCGCCGGGCGGGCTTCTCGGTAGCGCGGCCCGGTGGTTGGGACCCGGTGGAGCGCATCAAGGACATGGCCCAGGACGGCGTGTCGGGTGAGGTCCTCTACCCCAGCCTGGGGCTCGGTTTTTTCTGCGTCGAGGACCCCGTGTTCCAGGAGAGCCTGTTCCGCACCTACAACGACTGGCTCATCGAATACTGCAATGGCGCACCGGACCGGCTGTTCGGGGTCGCCCTGATTTCGGCCTTCGACATCGACCACGCCATCGCCGAGATGGAACGCTGCAAGAAGGAAGGGATGGTCGGGACCCTGATCTGGCAGGTGCCCCACAAGGACCTGCCGTTCACCTCCGACCACTACGAGCGGTTCTGGGCGGCCTCCCAGGATCTCGACATGCCGGTGCACCTGCACATCCTCACGGGCTTCGGCGACAGCATGCACCGCCAGACGGCCACGGGCATGAAGCGTTACCGCATCGGCGTCGAGCAGACCCGGGAGATCGAGGACGCGCTGTTCGACATCATCTTCTCCGGCGTGCTCGAGCGCTACCCCAAGCTCAAGATCGTCTCGGTGGAGAACGAGATCGGCTGGATTCCCTTCTGGCTCGGACAGTGCGACAAGAACTTCCGCCGCCATCGCCACTCGCACGCCCTTCCCATCGACAAGCCGCCCAGCGAATACTTCGCCCGTCAGGTCTACGCCACCTTCTTCAACGACCACATCGGCGGGCGGCTGTTTTCCTGGTTTGGCGCGGACAACTGCATGTGGTCGAACGACTACCCGCACCAGAACTCGACCTGGCCCCACTCCCAAGACGTCATCGCCCGGGACCTGGGCCCGCTCGACGCCGGCGACCGCGCGAAGCTGCTCAACACCAACGTCGCGAGGCTGTACAACCTGAACGTGTCGCCGCTGATGAACGCGGCCTGAGACCGGAGGCGCACCGGGCGGGGCCCACGCCCGGTGCGCATTCACGCCGCCCGTTCCTACCGCCTGCTCCAGGCGCTGATCTCCGCCACCAGCTCGGTCCAACGTTTCTTCACCGCCTGTTTCCGCCGGCGAAATCCGCCCCTCCTCCGTTCGTCCCGAGCGTAGCGATACGCCCTCCTCCGTTCGTCCTGAGCGTAGCGAAGCGAAGTCGAAGGACGACCCGCGATGGTCAGAGATTGATACCCGTGTACACTTGTTATAAGGTAACTAGTGAAACCCACCTGGAGGTGCCCGATGCCAGTAGTCCGCATTTCAGAAGAGACCATGGAGCGCCTGAAGAAATGGGCCGAGCCGCTGGTAGACACAACCGAGTCAGCCTTTGTCAAGGTGCTGAACGCTGCAGAGAAGGCGTTGGACGCAGAGCGCGGCGTCGCGACCCCAAAGAAACCCGAAGCCGTTCGGCAGCCCCGCCGGAGGCAGCTTCAGGACAAGCTGCCCGAGAAGGAGTTGCGCCGGCCGCTACTGGAGATCCTTTATGAGTTGGGTGGCAAGGCCCGCGTGGACGAGTTGCGCCCGCTCCTGGAGACACGCATCGCGCCACGGTTGCGACCCGGAGACTACGAGCCCGTTTCCACCGGCGATCCCCGATGGTGGAACGCTGCTTGTTGGGCAAGAAACGGCCTGAAAAAAGACGGCCATCTTCGAGACGACTCGCCACGGGGCCTCTGGGAACTGTCCGAAAAGGGAATCCGCCAAACCGAGGCCTGGCTGAGGAAGAAACCGGATAGTTTCATCGATCATTTATTGGCGATGCCGGACGCCGGTAAAGACAGCGATTTCGAGCGCCCACGTTCGGGCCCGCGCCAGATTGACCTGTGAGCTACCTGATCGACACGAATGTCGTCTCCGAGCTCCGGAAGGGCAAGCGCGCAAATCCGCTTGTGGTCGACTGGTTCCGGAGGCATCAGCCGCAGGAACTCTTCCTCAGCGTCCTGACGTTGGGCGAATTGCGGCACGGTGTCGAGCGTATCCGCCGACGAGATCCAACCAGCGCTATTGCCTTGGGGCGGTGGTTGGATCGCATTCTCGGCCGGTTCAGGGACCGGATTCTGGATGTCGATCGCGCTGTGGCGGAGCGGTGGGGCCGCATCGGCATCCCCGACCCATTGCCGGATGTCGATGCCCTCATCACCGCCACCGCACTGGTGCACGACCTCGTCGTGGTCACACGCAACGTAAAGCATATCGCCCCGGCAGGGGTCCGTTGCTTCAATCCCTTCGAACCGGGACCGTCCTGATCAGAAACGCGCCCGGACACGTGAATTGACACCCGGTCATGGCGGTGCTAGCTAGGGCCTGTCCGAAAACAACGATGTGATCGAGCGGGCTCGTGACCCGCCCGTATGCAAGGAGGACACATGAAACGCCTGATACGCACCGGTTTCGTACTCGCGGCAGGGATGCTTCTCTTCGCGGCCCCGCTCAACGCCCAGACGGCCCTGTCCCTGGGCACCTCAACGGTGGGCGCCCGGTTCCACATTCTCGCGGTGGGCATGGGCGATACCGTGAGCCGGAACTCCAACATCAGCGTCACCGTGGAGCCCATCGGCGGCAGCGACGCCAACGTGCGGGCGCTGACGGCCAAGCGTATCGAGGTGGCGATGCTGAACTCCCTTGCCGGCACCCACGGCTACCACGGCATCGGCTCGTTCAAGAAGGACGGCAAGGCGCCGCTGCGGTTGCTGTTCCAGGGCGGCCTGGGGGCCCGCGCCATCGTCGCCCGCGGCGACCGGGGCATCAACACGCCGGCGGACCTCAACGGCAAGACCGTGCAGGGGAAGCGCAAGTCGCTGGCGGACCTCGAAGCCTTCACCCGCGCGATCATGCGGGTCTACGGCATCCCGGAGAACGGCGTAAAGATCCTCCGCCACGGCAACACCAACGAACAGCTCGAATCCCTCAAGCTGGGCGTGGCGGACGCAGCGGTGATGCCCTTCGGCAGCCCGAGGACGGGCTCGCCGCCGATCCGGCGCCTAGCCCAGGCCATCTCTCTCAAGGTCATCCCCATCCCGGCGGACAAGGCGGCGGAGATCCTCAAGGACCCGCGGCTGCAGGGCTATCGGCGGGCCATGATCAGCAAGGGCGCCATCAAGGGCCTGGACGCGGACGTGGAGTCGCTGGCCGTGGGCACCTTCACCGCCACCCGGGCGGACATGGCGGATGAAGTTGCCTACACCTTCACCAAGGCGTTCTTCGGGAACCTGAAGCAGTTCTATCCGGTCCATGCCTCGGCGAAGCAGTACACGCTCCAGGGAAGCCTGGCCAATCCCACGATCCCGTTCCATCCCGGCGCCATCCGTTACTTCAAGGAAATCGGCGCCTGGACGGACGCCTTGGCCAAGACCCAGGCAGCGCTGCTGGCGAACCAGTGACCGGACCCTCGCCGTCTTGATGCAAGTAGAACCTCACGGGACCCTGGATGGCTGACATCGGGTCTCCGCAACCGAGCCCGTCCCAGGACGCCCGCACGTCCTGGGATCGGGTCATCGATCTCCTCGCCTTCCTGACCGCCGTCTACCACCTTGTCGTGGTGGGGCGGACCTTCATCTACCTGGGCATCTTCTACCCGACCCCGTTCCACCGGGCCGTGAGCCTGACCTTCGCGCTGCTGCTGGCCTTTCTCATCCACATGCGCCGGCGCGGCGGCCGGGGCGCGGGCTTCTGGGCCGATCTGGGGCTCCTGCTCATGGCCATGGCGCCCCTGGGCTACATCATCTTCTTCTACGAGCAGGTCACCGACTACGACGAATACGGTTTCCTGGACTTCGCCGGGATGGCCCTTGCCTTCTCCCTCGCTATTTCGCTGCTGGTGGCGCTCAAGCGCGCGGTGGGCTGGGTGCTGGTGACCATCGTCTGCCTGTTCCTGGCCGTGGCCCGGTACCAGAACATCCTGCCGGGCCTCCTGTTCGGCAAGGGTTATGCCTGGGACCGGCTGACCTACGCGGTGTACGTGCCCGGCGAGGGTATCTTCGGGGTGCCGCTGGGGGTTGCCTCCACCATCGTCATCGTGTTCCTCATGTTCGCCCACCTGCTGCAGAAGGCCGGCGTGGGCGAATGGTTCAGCGAGCTGGCCATGGCCATCGCCGGCTGGACCCGGGGCGGGGCCGCCAAGACCGCGGTGCTGGCGTCGGCGTTCTTCGGCACCATCTCCGGCTCC
>JAPOQB010000921.1 GCA_026710965.1 Deltaproteobacteria bacterium
GGCAAGGTACGCCGTTCGCGCACGGGATACTGCAACCCCGCCCGTGACGCCTTGATCTCCTCCTATCCCACGGCGTCGGACCGCGCCGAACGAGTCAGAATCTACGGCGAGATCGTCAAGTTCGTATTCGCGGACGAGATGATGCAGTACGGGATCGGGTGGTCGAACAATCGTAATTTCGGCTGGCGCGACAAGGTCAAGAACTGGCAGCGCGGACCCGGCCAGGAGTACCGGAACGCCCTCGGAGGGCTCCATCGGACCTGGATCGAAAAGTAACGTCACGACAACGTAACGGCTTTGCGTTCATCATGTTCATCATGATAGTGGAGGCCGCCACGGTTGAAGAGCCGCGGCGGCCCCCACGAAGCAAATGATCCGCTACACGCTGCTCCGTGCTCTCCAGATGGTTCCCACCGTCCTGCTCGTGACGGTGGCGGTCTTCGTCCTGATCATCATCATTCCCGGTGATCCCGTCCTGAGCATGCTCGGCTACTACGCCGACGACGTCACGGCAGTGCCCCACGAGATCTACGACCGCATGTTCCGGGAGCTTCGCCTGGATCGTCCGGTGCCGATTCAATATCTCTATTGGCTGAGCGATGCGTTGCAGGGGGACTTCGGGAAGTCCGTGGTCTTCCGGGTTCCGGTGATCGAGGTCGTGTTGTCCAGAGTTCCCGCCACGCTATACCTGGGAACCTCCGCCCTGCTCATCGCCATCGCCATCTCGGTGCCTTTCGGCGTATGGGCCGCCGTGAAAAACGACACGTGGGTCGACCACTTGGCCTCCGGCTTCGTTCTGTTCGGGGTCGCCGTACCGGGTTTCTGGTTCGGCATGATCGTGATCCTGGTGTTCGCCATCTACCTGGGCTGGCTGCCGTCCATCGGTTACGTGGCGCCACAGGAAGACTTTCTGAGATTCGTTAAGCACCTGATCCTGCCGGCCACCGTGCTGGGGCTCGACGTGGCGGCGAGCATCCTCAGGTTCCAGCGCACGGACTTCCTCGAACAACTGCACCAGGACTACGTCCGGACGGCGCGGGCGAAAGGGTTGCCGGGCCAACTGGTGATCTGGAAGCACGTGCTCAAGAATTCGCTGATAGCCACGGTGACCGTAGTAGGCCTGAACACCGCCCGGTTGCTGGGGGGCTCCACCATCATCGAAACGCTTTTCAGCTACCCCGGCCTGTCGCGCCTGCTGATCGAAGCGATCTACGCCCGCGACTTTCCGGTGATTCAGGCGGTTGTTCTCTGGATGGTGGTGCTGGTGGTCATCGTCAATTTCTTTGTGGACCTGATTTATGCGTACCTGAACCCGCGGATACGATACACCGCGGCGTAACAGAGAGTCCGAAACGACGGCATTTCTTTCGACGATGGCAGGTCAATGAACAGCTCTCCCGTGGATGTGGCTTCCGGCGCGCAGGGTACGGCGACGCCGTGGCACCAGCAGACGCTGATTCACCGCGTCGCCGGGTTCTTCCTTCGTGACCGGCGCGCCATGGTCGGCATGATCCTGCTCGCGCTCATGCTGTTCGCCGCGTTCGTCGGGCCGCGGCTGATTCCGTACGATCCCCATCAGCCGGACCTCCGGAACAGGTTCTCCGGCCCGAGTTGGTCCCATTGGATGGGCACGGACCGAAGCGGAAGGGACCTGATGGCCCGGGTCGCCGCCGGTGCGTCCATCAGTTTCAGAGTGGCCGTGGGCGCGGCGTTGCTGGCTCTGGTCATCGGCGCTCCGCTCGGGGCGGTCACGAGCTACGTCGGCGGCCTGGCGGATGACGTGACCCAGAGGTTCATGGACGCGATCATCGCGTTCCCGGCCCGACTCCTGGCCATCGTCCTGGTCGTTCTGATGGGTCCATCGGTCGTGTCCCTGTGGTTCGCCATCGCCTTCAGCTCGATCCCGCGCTACGCGCGGATCGTCCGCGGCAGCGTGCTCGACCAGAAGGAAAGAGAGTACGTCGAGGCAGCACAGGCCATCGGTGAAGGACGGTTGGCCACGCTGTTCCTTTACATATTGCCGAATGTGCTCCCGCCCCTGGCAGTGCAGGTGACGCTGGATTTCGCCAGCGCCGTGACCGTGGAAGCGTCCCTGAGCTTCCTGGGCCTTGGCCTGGTGCCGCCCACCATCAGTTGGGGCGGTCTGCTGAACGACGCCCAACAATGGCTGGAAGAGGCCCCCTGGCTCGCCATATTCCCGGGTGCTGCATTGGCGTTGACCGTGCTGAGCTTCGTTCTCATCGGTGACGCGATACGGGACCACCTGGACCCCCGGACCCGGCGTCGAGGTACGCGTTGATGGCCCTGCTCGACGTACAAAACCTGACCGTCGACTTCGACCTCGGGGGCGAGAGTCTGCGCGCCGTTGACGACGTTTCGTTCACCGTGGAAGCGGGTGAGGCCCTGGGCATCGTGGGGGAATCGGGGTCGGGAAAGACCGTCACCGCGCTGTCCATCATGCGCCTGCTCGACCCGTCGGCCAGGATTACGCAAGGTCACATCTGGTTCGACGGCTACGATCTCGCGACAGAGAGCGAAACCGCCATGGAGTCCATTCGTGGACGAAGGATCGGCATGGTGTTCCAGGAGCCGATGACCAGCCTCAACCCGGGTTACACCGTGGGCGAGCAGGTGGCGGAAGTGTATCGCCATCACCTTCACTTCAGCCACGCGGAAGCACGGCGCAGCACGATCGAGATGTTCGAACGCGTCAAGCTGCCCGGCGCGAGGGAAATGTTCAACAAATACCCGCACGAATTCAGCGGCGGGATGCGCCAGCGCGTAACCATCGCCGCCGCGCTGGCATGCCGACCGTCGCTGCTGATCGCCGACGAGCCCACAACGGCCGTGGACGTCACGATCCAGGCCCAAATCCTGTCTCTGCTCGGGCAGCTTCAACAGGACCTGAACCTGGCGCTGCTGTTTATCTCCCATGACCTGGCGGTGGTGTCGGAGCTTTGCACTCGAGCCGCCGTTCTTTACGGAGCCCAGTTGTTGGAAGTGGGAAGCACGAGTACGATATTCACCGCCCCCAGGCACCCCTATACGGCCGGGCTCATCGGCTCCATCCCCCAGCGGGGCCAGCCCTTGGAGGGCATTGGCGGTACCATCTTCGACTTGCGGACACCACCGCCGGGTTGCCGCTTCCACCCGCGTTGTGCCTACGCCCAGCCCC
>JAPOQB010000924.1 GCA_026710965.1 Deltaproteobacteria bacterium
AGCAGGGGGTGGCTGTCCTCGGACACCCGCGCGGAAAGGTTCGACAAGAGCTCGCGCATCTTCTCCGCGTACGGCCGCGCTTCCACCGCGGCGTCGTGGGCCCGGCGCAGCTTGGCTGCCGCCACCGCCTTCATCGCCTTGGTGATCTGCTGCGTGTTGCGGACCGAGGAGATCCGCTTCTTTATGTCCTTGATGGTGGCCACTTACGCTTCAAACTGTTGGTTGAATTCCTTCAGCACCGTCTCCACCTGCCCCTTGATGTCATCGTCGATCTGGCGCTTCTCCGCGATGGCCGGGAACAGGTCCGGGTGTTTCGCTTCCACGAACTCGAACAGCTCGTTCTCGTATCGTCGCAGGTTCTCGGGGGCGACCTGATCGACGAAGCCGTTGGTGCCGGCGTAGATGATGAACACCTGCTTCTCCACCGGCATGGGCTGATACTGCCCCTGCTTGAGGATCTCCACCAGCCGGCTGCCGCGGGCGATCTGCCGCTGGGTGGCCACGTCGAGGTCCGACCCGAACTGGGCGAAGGCCGCCATCTCGCGGTATTGGGCAAGGTCCAGCCGAAGCCCGCCGGCGACCTGCTTCATGGCCCGGATCTGGGCGTTGCCGCCGACCCGGGAGACCGACAGGCCGACGTTGATGGCCGGACGGACGCCCGAATAGAAAAGGTCGGTCTCCAGATAGATCTGGCCGTCGGTGATGGAGATGACGTTGGTGGGGACGTAGGCGGAGACGTCGCCCGCCTGGGTCTCGATGATCGGCAACGCCGTCAGCGAGCCGCCGCCATTGGCATCGCTCATCTTGGCCGCGCGCTCCAACAGCCGTGAATGCAGGTAGAAGACGTCGCCGGGAAAGGCCTCGCGGCCCGGCGGGCGTCGCAGCAGCAGTGAAAGCTGGCGGTAGGCCACCGCGTGCTTCGAGAGGTCGTCGTAGATCGCCAGCGCGTGGCCGCCGTTGTCGCGGATGTGCTCACCCATGGTGCAGCCGCTGTAGGGGGCGATGTACTGGAGCGGAGCCGACTCCGAGGCGGTGGCGGCGACCACGATGGTGTAGTCCATGGCGCCGTACTGCCTGAGCTGGTCCACCACCTGGGCCACGGTGGAGCGCTTCTGGCCCACCGCTACGTAGATGCAGGTGACGTCGCCGCCCTTCTGGTTGATGATGGTGTCCAGGCAGACCGCGGTCTTTCCGGTCTGGCGGTCGCCGATGATGAGCTCCCGCTGGCCCCTGCCGATGGGAATCATGGAGTCGATGGCCTTGAGCCCGGTTTGCAGCGGCTGGGTCACCGGCTGGCGCGCGACGATGCCCGGGGCCTTGAGCTCGATGCGGCGCCGTTCCGTGGTCTCGATGGGACCCCGGCCGTCGAGGGGCTCCCCGAGCGGAGACACCACCCGGCCCCGGAGCGCGTCGCCCACCGGAACCTCGACGATGCGGCCGGTGCGGTTGACCCGGTCGCCTTCCTTGATCAGGTGCGACTCGCCGAACAGCGCCGCGCCGACGTTGTCCTCCTCCAGGTTCAACGCCATG
>JAPOQB010000741.1 GCA_026710965.1 Deltaproteobacteria bacterium
CCGTGTCCCGTGCGATCCAGGTAACGACGGTGCCCACGCCGAAGCCGGCGAAGGCGACCCGGACCGGTGCCTTGACTTCGGATCCCGGAGAGACGGAGACGAACGCGAACACCGCAAAGACCGCTGCCGCCAGCGAACTCGAGAATCTGGAGAACATGATCCGCCCTCCCTGCGCAATGGACATAAGTGGGACACCCCCTGCCCGCATCGCAATCCTATAAGCAGGACACCCCCGGGTCAATACGGTCCGGGTATCGAACTCGACCTGGAAATCAGGCCCCTGAAACGAGGCCGGCGAGCATCCGGATGAACAGGGGATGGTCGTTCACGGCGGGCACCCGGTGGAACTGCATCCCCAACCCGAGAGCCCGCTGCCGGGCCTCGACGTCGAGGTCGTAGAGGACTTCGACGTGGTCGGAAACGAAACCGATGGGCGCCACGATCACCGCCTTCTCGCCGGCCCTCGCCAACTGCTCGATCCTTTCGCTCACGTCGGGTTCGAGCCAGTGGTCGCGAGGGTCGCCGCTGCGGCTCTGGTAGGCCAGCGACCAGTTGCTCCGCCCCAGCCGTTCGGCCACTCCTTGGGACGCGGCCCGAAACTGATCCGCGTACGGCGAATCGTCCGCCATCGGCCGGGGGATGCTGTGGGCGGTGAAGACCAGCGGAGCGCGCTGAAAGGTCGGCGGCATCCCTTCGACGGTGGCGGCGACACGATCGGCCACGGCCTCGATGAACAGTGGGCTGCCGCACCAGGAGCCGGCGTAGTCCACCGCCGGGGCGCGGTCCACCAGGGCCGTGCGGGCCGCTTCCACGTCGTCGATGTAGCGGCTCCAGGACGCCTCGGTCTGGAACGCGGACAGAATGATCCCCAGCACGCGCCGGCAACCGTCGGATGCCAGCTCCGCCAGGGTCTCGCTCAGAAACGGCCGCCAGTTTCGCATGCCCACGTAAACCGGTATGGCGACACCGTCCCCAGCCAGTCTGCGTTGCAAGGCAACCGCCTGTATGCGCGTCAGCTCGTTCAGGGGCGAGCGGCCGCCGATGAGCTCGTAGTGGTGCGCCACCGCTTCAAGACGGGCGGGCGGGATGCGCCGGCCAGCGGTCACGCGCTGGAGAAACGGCCGGATCTCGTCCGGGTTTTCGGGACCGCCGAACGCAATCAACAGGACCGCATCATACGGCGGCGCAACGGACCCGGGACTTTCCTTCCGCAATGGATCGCGAGTCATGGAACTGGTAAACTAAAGTCGTGCATATCATCCACGCTCCGGTCCGTCGACCCACCCGTCGACCATTCGGAAGCCGCGGAACGTCCGGCACCCCACTTCCGATACGCCCGTCGCATCACCGGCTCGGAGTGCTCTTCCTGCTCTTCCTGCTGCTCATCGGCAACGGCGCGCACGGCCTTCAGGCATCGGCCGGCCACCTGGCCCGACCGGGAAACAACGAAACGGCAGTGAAGGCCGGCGACGAGGCAGCCGAAACCATCGCGCGGGCCGTCGTCCTTTACCGGGAGTTCCGGTCCCGGGAAGCCTTGACCGAGTTCAAGAAGGCACTGGCACTGGCCCCCGGCCATCCGGAAGCCCTCATCTGGGCCGCCCGGGCGCACGTCGACGTGGGGGACTTCATCCCCGAAACGGTTACCGGCTGGCGCAAGAAACGTGTCGAGCAGTACCGTGCCGCCGAGCGATACGCACGCGAAGCGGCGAGGATCCAACCCGATTCGACCTGGCCCCATTTCTTTCTGGCCGTAGCCTTGGGAAAGCTGGCCGAGTTCTCCGGTACCAAGAAGCAGATCGCCCTGGCGCGGGGGGTCCGCAACGCGGTCGACAAGGCCCTCGCCCGCGATCCCGACAACGGCTTCGCCTATCACGTTCTGGGGGTGTTGCACCGGCGCCTGGCCGAGATCAACGCGGCCGAACGGCTGCTGGCGCTGGTGTTCCTGCAGCGATCGGTTCCGGGCGGGCGCCTGGACGAATCCGCCCGCCTGCTGAAGAAGGCGCTTCAGTACCACCCGGACATTATTACCCATCACCTGGAACTGGCGAAGACCTATCGGTCCCTTGGCAGGACGGACCTGGCGCGGGAACACCTGCTCACCGTGGACCGGCTGCCGGCCCGGTTCTCCGACGACGGCATCCACAAACGGAATGCCAGGAAGATGCTGGAGGACATCGCCCGGAACGGCGACGGTTGTCACGAGTCCTGTTGACGCAGGCTCGGCGGGTCTACCACTCGATCCGGATACAGACCTCTTCCCCTCGCTCCTCCACCGGCAGCACCGTCAGCGGGTCGCCGCCTCTGGGCAGCACGCACTCGCCGGTGTCGAGATCGAAGCAATAGCCGTGATTGTCGCAGCGGACCTTGCCCGCCACGATGGGGCCGTTCATCAGATCGGCGCTCTCGTGCGGACAGTAACGCGAGAACGCGAAGTAGCCGCTGTCCCCGCGCGTCAG
>JAPOQB010000679.1 GCA_026710965.1 Deltaproteobacteria bacterium
GCCGATGTTGACGATGGCGCCCTTGCCGCGTTCCTTCATGTGCGGCACCACCGCCTTGGAGCACAGGAAAGCGGTCTTGACGTTGACGTCATACACACCCATGAAATCCTCGGGCGAGAGTTCCAGAAGCGTCCCGCGCTGGAACGCCGGCATCTCCGGGTTGCGGCTGTAGGACCCCCCGGCGACGTTCAGGAGCGCGTCGATGCGGCCGAACCGGTCCAGGGTGGCGGCGACCAGGTCCTTGACCTGATCCTCGTTGGACACGTCTACCGCCAGGCCCGCGGCGCCGACCCCCAGGGCTTCGACTTCCCGCACTACCGGTGGTATGGACTCGGCCGGCAGCGAGGCGATCATGACGTTGGAGCCAGCCTGGGCGAAGGCCAGCGCGCAGCAGCGGCCGATGCCGCCGCTGCCGCCGGTGATGATGGTGGTGCGTCCTTCCATGGAAAAGCGCGAAAGATCCATAGGTTTCCTTCCTTTGATGACCGGCTTTGGAGCCGTGTGAACACGGGCGGGTCTAGTGTCCCGCCTCTACGAACCTTCCCACAGGTGGCGGAACTGCACCGCGACCACGTCCTCGTAGGGCACGGGCGCGGAGAGCAGGCCGATGTCCTGGGCGAACCGGTTCATGCTGGACACCACCGGCTCCGGGATCCTGGGATCGTAGTAGGGGATGTCGCGCTCGATGAGGGTGGCGATGAGCCCGGCCTCCTCGGGCGGGTACAAGGCCTTGCCCACGTCCGCCGCCCGTTGCGGGTCCTCCACCAGCGCCTTCTGGGTCTTGACCAGCGCCCGTACCGCGGCCGCGGCCGCGTCGGGGTTGTCGGCGATCACCCGGTCGGAGGTGATCAGGGCCGGGAAGGTGTACCCGCGCGCCTCGGCGGGGCCCTCACCGCGCCGGATGTCCAGCACGACGGTGCCGGCGCCGTGCCGCACCGCCACCTCGGCGCCCATGCCGTTGGCCCAGAAGCCGTCGATGGTGCCTTCGGAAAGGGCCTTGGCCGCGGTCACGCCGAAGGAGACGCCGGGCGCGGTGGCCCCGGGCACCGGTGCGATCTGGATGTTGTCGGCCTCGGGGTCCAGCCCGGCGGCCGCCAGCATCCGCTTGAGTCCCAGGTCCACGCCCGGAGCGGCGCCGATGCGAAGACCCTTGACGGCCTCGACGTCGCCGCGCTTGGCCCCCAGGTCCGACCGCAACACCAGAAACCAGTACATGTGCTGAGCCAGCGCCGCCAGCAGCTTGGCGCCTTTCCAGTCCGGGAAGGCCGTTAGGGTGGCGTGGGACGAGGCGGCCACGAAGTCGAGCTTGTGGTCCCTCAGGGTCTCGAAGGTCTTGGGCACCGGAAAGATGGACTCCAGCTCCATGTCCAGCCCTTCAGCCTTGAAGAAGCCCAACTCCACCGCGGCGATGGCGGGGAAGTAGGAGTTGGAGACGAAATCGGGCAGTCCTAGTCGCATGTCGATCCTTTCGTGGGAGCAGTGGGTTCGGGTGAGGGTGTAGCGGATTCGCCGGGCCGATGCAAAATCAGTTCCAGTAGGTGGTGCGGTCCACCGGGATCGCATCCACCACTTCCCGGGGCAGGTAGTCTTCCACCCGGATGCGCGCCATCGCCTCGTCGGGGCATCTGGACACGGGTGAGAAGGGCCGGTCCAGCGGCCGGGTGGCGTCCACGATCATGGCCGAGGTGCGGATGCCCTCGTCCATGGAAGGGTCGATCAGCGGGCCGCGCATGAGGTCGGTGATGAGCGACACCTGCCGGTGGGGTTGGACCCGGGTGGCCAGCGCCCAGAGGATCTCGGTAGGGTTGTAGACGTCGATATCGTCGTCGAAGATGAAGACGTGCTTGCACTGATCGAAGCTCAACGCCGCGGCCGCCGCCCGTCCCGGGTCTCCCTCGGACATCTTCTTCATGGCGATGAACACGTTCATCAGGGCGTGGCGGCCGTTCTTGCACACCGCCGTCACCCCCGGCACGGCCTCGCGGCAGCGGCGCAGGTAGGCCCCCTCGCGCGCCAGGTCCATCCAGGGCTTGTCACCGTCGGGGGTGATGACGGACTGGTGGATAGCGTCCCGCCGGCGGGTAACGGCGCGCACCTCCAGCGAGGCGGCCTGCCGGTAACCCTGGGGGCCCACGTAGCCGTGCACCTCACCGAACGGGCCCTCCACCACGCGCTTGCCGGGGAGCAGCGCGCCCTCGATGACGATTTCCGCGTCCGCGGGCACCATCAGCCGGTCGCCGAAGGTCTCGGACGGAGTCAGGCGCAGCGGTTCCCGCAGGTAGCCGCCGATGATGTCGAGTTCGTCGGCCTCGAAGGGCCCGCGGTAGCAGGCGCCGATGTTGAAGGCGGGGTGGTGCCCGCTTACCGCCGCCACCGGGCATTCCTCGCCGTGGTCCTCGTAGTCCCGGAAGATGCGCCACATGTGCTGCAACGACAGGTAGAAGCCGGTGTGGTTCCGGTCCTTCACCTCCATGCGGTGGTAGGAGACGTTGTACACTCCCGTGTTCCGGTCGCGGCCGAGGCTGGGCATGTCGATGTAGGGGCCGCCGTCGAGGGCGTGGTGGCGCAACACCGGAAGCTCCAGGAGGTCCACCTCCGAACCGCGCCGGACCACCTCCTTGACCGGCGCCTCGGACGGCTCCACCACCATCGGCGGGATGGGGTTGGCTTCCCGGTGGAGGCATTCCAGCGCCAGGTCCGCCCGGGTCGTTTCCGGCGGCACCCCGAGGGCGGTCTGGAACTTGCCCATGGAGACCTCGCAGTTCATGGCGAGGCGGACCTCGGAGGTGTTGCCGTGAAGGTCCTTGGGACACTCGAACAAAAGCACGGGGAACTGTTTTCGGTCCGCCAACTGGGTGACGAGGGCGGAGACGTCGTGGCGCGCCGGATTTACCGGGCGAGTGACCTGGACCACTTCTCCGGGCCGCTGCCGCCGGAGGTCGTCGAGAAAGGTGTGTAGACTCTTGGCCATAAGAGTGCGTCGCCCGCGAGGCCGTCCGCCGAGTGCGGATCTACCTGGGAGCGAGCGCCCCTTGCTTTTGCCTGGGGCGGGACGCGCGTGCTGCGAGGCTCCCTGCCCGCGACGCGACGAGTTCCATCAGTAAACGATGTTGCCGCCGTCCACCACCAGGGTCTGGCCGGTGACGAAGTCGCTGTCCGGGGAGGCCAGATAGAGCACGGCGCCGGTTAGATCCTGAGGCACTTGTTGGCGCTTGATGGATCTGGCGTCTACCCGGCTCGCCGAAATCTCCGCGGGCACGGTCTGGCCTTCGTGTTCCACCAGGCCGGGCGCGATGGCGTTGACGTTGATGCCGAAGGCCCCCAGTTCCCGCGCCATGGAACGGGTCATGCCGATCAGAGCCGCCTTCGACGCGACGTAGTGAAGGAAGTTCGGCGTGCCCGCCATCAC
>JAPOQB010000341.1 GCA_026710965.1 Deltaproteobacteria bacterium
AACTCCTCATCGAGTGCTCGTCGAGTCCTCATCGAGTCGGGGTTGTCCCCGTCCGCGGGTTCCCTTTTTGTTCCCGGGGCGGTTTAGTGATAACCTTCCCCGGTAGAGGTCGCCGCGACGGACAATAGACCGCATTTACGCCAAGTTATCAACCGCTTGGCGGTGAGTCAAGAAAAGTTTTCCCGATTCTCTCTGAACGTCGTCGACGTCGATGATTCAACTCCACAATGTCTCGAAAGTCTACCCGCCGGATTACACCGGCGTGAGGGATATCTCGTTCCAGGTGGAGGACGGAGAGTTCCTTTTCTTGTGCGGGCCCAGCGGCGCCGGCAAGACCACATTGCTGCGGTTGCTGTTCCGGGCCGAGCAGGCCACCGAAGGCCAGATTGTCGTGAGCGGACGCAATATCACGCGGTTGAGGGGCAAGGGTCTGACGGCGTTCAGACGGCGTCTGGGGCTGGTTTTTCAGGACTTCAAGCTGATTCCCCGCATGACCGCGCTGGAGAACGTGTCGCTGGCCGCGGACGTCACCGGCGCCTCCCGCCGGCAGAGCCGGAGCAGGGCTTTCAGGCTGTTGGCCGAGCTCGGCTTGAAGGACAAGCACGGCGCGTTTCCGCCGGCCCTCTCCGGCGGGGAACAACAACGTGTCGCCATCGCCCGCGCGCTGGTCAACGATCCGGAGCTGGTGCTGGCGGACGAACCCACGGGCAATCTCGATCCGGAGATGGCCGAGGATACCATGCGGCTGTTCGCGCGGATCCACCGGCAAGGGACCACCGTGCTTATCGCCACCCATGATCATCGGTTCCTCCGGCGCTTTGACGGCCGTGTCCTGATGATGCGCCAGGGACGTCTGACGGGTGTCCACGACACGGTCCGGGCGGCTTCGGCGCCATGAGGTCCACCTACGTTCTGTTCGTGGCCGGCCGCGTTGCCAGGAGCCTTCGGGAACTCTTCTGGACGCACTTTCTGACCGCCGGGATCATGGCGATGACGCTGTCCGTGTTCGGCGGGTTCCTGATCATCCAGGACAATGTCGGCCGGCTGGTGAAGGGCTGGGGCGAGGAGCTCCAGGTGTTCGTCTATCTCGAGGACGGCGTCGACGCCGCGGCGGCGGAATCCATGCGGGCGGCGGTGGCGGCTTACCCGGAGGTGCGGGTCGCGAGCTACGTCTCCAAGGAGCGCGCCTGGGACGAGTTCAAAAAGACCCTGGGATCGCAGTCGGGGATTCTCGACGGCTTGAATCCCAAGGTGCTCCCGGCATCCCTGGACCTGGAGTTGCGCTTCGCCCATCGATCGCGCGAAGCCGTGCTGCGGCTGGTGCGCCGGCTGGCGGCCCTGGACGGGGTCCAGGACGTCGAGTACCCGGAAACCTGGCTGGAGAAGATCCGTCTTCTGGTGATCGGAATCGAATGGCTGAAGTGGGTGCTCGGGGGGTTCCTTTTCCTGGTGGCGTTTCTGATCGTCGGCAGCACCATCAAGCTGGCCATCGTGGCGCGCCAGGACGAGATCGAGATCATGCAACTCGCGGGGGCGGCGGATGGCCTGATCAAGGCCCCTTTCGTCATCGAGGGGATGATTCAGGGTGTGGTCGGGGCCGCGCTTGCCCTGGGG
>JAPOQB010000925.1 GCA_026710965.1 Deltaproteobacteria bacterium
ACCAACGATTTGCCGTCAGCGCTGTCATGGGCGAAACCCAAGGGAGGAGCCTCGTGCCTTAGCGGGCATGCGGGGATCTGCGCGGGGGGCGCTGGGTAACCGGCGTCCCTACCGCAATAACGATGGTCAACGACGGGCTCTACCGGAACAAGATGGCGATCGGCGCGGTGTACCGGGCCGAGCTTGCCCGGGCTCTCAAGGACCTGGGATGCGGGATCGAGAAGACCCATGCGGACGGCCGCTTCGAGATCGCGGGGGTATCACGGGAGGTGGTGGTGGGGTTCTCGACGCGGCGGGCGGAGATCGAGGCGGCGATGCTGGCGCGGGATGAAGGGTTGCCCTTGGAGAACCCGAAGCTGGCGGACCGCGCGGCGTTGATGACGCGGGCCAAAAAACAGGACGTGGACAAGGGAGAGCTTCGGCGGTCGTGGGAGCGCCAGGCGGCGGAGCTCGGGTTCTCGGCCGACACCGTGCGCGCGAAGGCGATGCGAGCGGAACGGGAACTGCCCTTGCCGGATCTGTTCTCGGACCGGGGACAGCCAGCGGAGGTGGCCGCGGCCTGGGCTGTGGAGCACCTTTCCGAGCGCCAGGCGGTGTTCGGCCATGGGGATCTTCTGGCCGCAACGCTGGCCCGGGCGCCGGGCGCGGTGACAGTAGAAGCGGCGGTGCGGGCCATTGCAGGGATCGAACGGGAGGGAGGGCTTCATGGGGCAAGGGGCCTCAAGCACGGTCGGCACTGGACCACGGATGCGGCAATGGCGCGGGAGTCGGAGGCGATTGCGCTCATGCGGGGCTGGATCGCGGAGACAAAACTCCACGGCGGTCGTCTCAACGCGGGGCAGAAGGAAGCGGTGAAACTGATCCTCTCGTCGAAGGATCGGGTGTTGGGGGTGCAGGGATACGCCGGCACGGGCAAGACGACGATGCTGAAGCGGCTTCGGTCGCTCGCGGAGAGCCGGGGCACGGCAAGGGGGCTTCGGAACATGCGGGCCTCGTTCTCGAAGACCGTGCTGGTGGTGGACGAGTCCTCGCTCGCGTCGACCGAGCAGATGCGGGGACTGCTGCGGGTTGCGACCACGCTCCGGGTCCCGCGCGTGGTGCTGGTAGGCGACGAAAACAGCTCGGGGCGGTGGAGGCGGGGAAGCCTCTCGAGCAACTACGGCGGGCCGGGATGCAGACCGCAGTGATGGACGAGATCCTTCGACAGCGCGACATGGAGCTCAAGGAAGCGGTCCGTGCGGGCCTTGCGGGCGAGGTCAGGACCGCTTTCGAGAAGCTCGGGAACAGGATCGCGCCGGTTGAGAGGGAGGACATCGGCGCGGCGGCGGCCGAGCGCTGGCTCTCCCTCTCTCCCGAAGAGCGCTCCGCAACCGGGGTGATCGCGCCGACAAGGGCGTTGCGGGACGAGATCAACAACACGATCCGGGCGCAACTGATCGCGGAAGGCGCGGTCTCCGGTCCCGCGAGGCAGGGCGAGAAGCTGGTCTCGCGAGGGTTGACTCGCGCCGAGATGGCCCGTGCGGCGAACTACTCGGCGGGAGACACGGTGATCTTCAACCGTCGGTACAAGACCCTGGGGGTGGACAAAGGCGACGAGCGCGAAGTGAAAAGGGTCGACTACGGGCGCAACACGGTCTGGCTTCGGGACGGAAACGGCAACCTGCTGGACTGGCGGCCCTACATGCTGGCGGGCGCCAAGGGTGGAGTGGAGGTCTATAAGAGCGAGGAAATGGAGCTTCGGGCGGGCGACAAGGTGCGGTGGACGCGGAAC
>JAPOQB010000312.1 GCA_026710965.1 Deltaproteobacteria bacterium
CGCCGCCGGTGTCCGATATTTGAATGTACACACGCAGCCGGACTGAATCGCCCCCATGACTCAGGCAGCAAGGGAAATCATCGTACGCAGGACGCGGGACCTCCGACGGGCCGAGGAATGGGCCCTGGTGCTGGAAGCGGAAGGACTGGCGCCCCGGCTGCTGCACACCTCCGGCGACTGGGTAGTCCTGGTTCCGTCGCAGCATCTGGAGCAGGCGGCGACGGAGCTCTGGGCCTACGAGAGCGAGAACCGGGAACCGGTCGAGGAGGAGCAACCGTGGCCCGGGTCCAGCCCTTTCTACACGAGCGTGGGAGTGGCGGCGGGGCTCCTGCTGTTCTTCTTCTTCGCCTCCTGGACCCATGGGACGGTGCGCTGGGTCGAGCACGGCGCTGCATCGGCGGAGTTGATCCTGCGCGGCGATCTGTGGCGCACCGTCACCGCGCTGACGCTGCACGGCGATTTTCCCCACGTGGCGACCAACGCGGTCGCCATGGTGTTTTTCATGACGGCGGTGTGCCGGAACCTGGGGCCGGGGCTCGGGGCGGCCACGGTGCTGGGGGTGGGGGCGCTGGGCAACCTGCTCAATGCCTGGTTTCACGGCTTCGACCACATCTCGGTGGGCGCCTCCACCGCGGTCTTCGGCGCCCTGGGCGTGCTGGGCGGCATGGGGGTGGTGCAGCGGCGCCGTCTCGGGGTCCATGGCCGGCGCGCCTGGATCCCGCTGGCCGCCGGGGTGGCGATTCTGGCGATGATCGGCACCGGCGGGCCACGGGTGGACCTGTGGGCGCATCTCTGGGGATTCGTTGCCGGGGCCGGCGCGGGCATGTGCATGGCGCTCTATGCGGAGCGGCCGGAAACTGCCACGGTCCAGCTCAGGATCGGGGTGGTGGCCGCGGCGGCGGTGGTGTTGTGCTGGGTGGCGGCGCTCACCTAGAGGGGCTTGGCCGATAACTTGCGCCCTTCGACTTCGCTACGCTGGCGCTCCGCTACGCTTAGGACGAACGGTCTTAAAACAGGTAGTTGAAAAACTCCGTGTAGCGCCGTTCGACTTCGCTTCGCCTGTCCTGAGCTTGTCGAAGGGCGCAAGACGAACGGTCCTGAAACAGGTTGTCGGAAACTCCGTGTAGCGCCCTTCAACTTCGCTCAGCGAAACCTGTCCCGAGATCATCGAAGGTCTCAGAGCGAACGGACTCTTCATCGGAATTCCTTGACTTAGCCGTTCGTCCTGAGCGTAGCGGAGCGCCAGCGGAGCGAAGTCGAAGGGCGCTACCCAGGAGATCCCAGCGCCCGGTGCTCCACCATCAGGCACCGGTCCTGGACCACCTTGATGCCGGCCCGCGCGAGCGCCTCGGCCACGGCCTGGTGGCGGATGCCGGATTGCAGCCAGACCGCTCCGGGTTTGGCGGCCAGCATGTCGTCGAGGTGGGCCTCGATGTCCTCCGGGCGCCGGAACACGTCCACCAGGTCCACCGTGCCGGGAATGTCCGCCAGCCGGCGATAGACCGGCTGCCCCAGAATCTCGGTCGTCTCCGGGTAGTACACGGGCACGGGAATCACGTCGAACCCCGCGCGTTGCAGATAGAGCGGCACGTAGAACGACGGCTGGGAGCTCTGCTGCTCCGTCTTGATCCCGAGGACGGCGATCCGCCGGACCCCGGCGATCAGCTCCTGGATGTCGTCGGTCCGTTCCAACAGGTTCGCGTGATGGTGCATGCCCACACCGTAGCAATCCGCGAAGGGTTGTAGAAGGCGGCGCGTTCCGTTGACAGCGGAACCGGGGCTTGATAAGGCTGGCCGCGAATTCGTGCTTCAGAGGGCTATCCGTGCTTCAGAGGGCTGACTGCTCCAACCCACGGGAGGGACTCCGATGAAGAACTTGCGCTCCATGATCGTTTGTATCGCGGCGCTGCTGATCCTGGCCGGCAGCACCTGGGCGGCGGACGCGCCGTTCTACAAAGGCAAGACGATACGCATCGTCGTCGGCTACAGTCCGGGAGGCGGATTCGACACGTTCTCCCGCCTTGTGGGCAGAAATCTCGGCGCACACCTTCCCGGAAACCCGTCGGTGATCGTGGTCAACATGCCCGGGGCGGCAAGCATGGTCGCGGCCAATCGAGTCTATGCCATGCAGCCGGGCGACGGCCTCACGATCGTCGTATTCAGCTTCGGCGTGATCACGGATATCGTGACCAGACCTGAAGCCGCCCAGTTCGACGTGCGCAAGTTCATCTGGCTCGGCGACCCGACCCTGGGAGCCGTTCCGGAGGTCGTCTGGGTCCGTAGCGATCTGCCGATAAAATCCCTGGAGGATTTCAGGAACTACAAGACGCCTCTGGCTTCCGGACTGACCGGCAGGGGGTCGCCGGCCACCGGCGCCAACCAGTTTCTGGCCAGTCTCGGCTATCCCTTGAAGGCGGTCCACGGCTATAGGGGCACCGCGAACGTCATGGCCGCGATGGAGCGGAAGGAAGTGGACGTGCGCATCATGTCTCAGTCGAACATGCAGACCATCTACAGACGCCATCTCGAGAGCGGCCTCGTGCGGCCGGTGCTGGCCCTGGGAGAGGACCCTCGGGTGAAGCCCATCCCCGGCGTCGCCACGTTCAAGGATATGAACCTCAATCCGGAGCAGCAGCGGATGGCGGACTTTCTCGTGGGGACGTGGAAGCTGCTGCGCCTCTTCGCCATCCCCCCGGGGACGCCGCCCGACCGCGTAGCGACCCTGCGCAAGGCGTTCGCGGACACCCTCAGCAGTCCGAAGCTCCTGGAACAGGCCAAACGGCAGAAGGTCATTGTCTCTCCGCCCTCCCACGAGACTATCGAGAAAACCATTGCCGGCCTCTATGACGCTCCCCCGGATCTCCTCGCCGGGTACAAGGAGCTTCTGGGGCGGAAATAGCCGGGAGAAAGGACGCATCATGGGCCTGCTGGATGAGAAGGTGGTCATCGTGACCGGAGGGGGGAACGGCATCGGCCGGGCCTATTGCCTGGGCATCGCCCGGGAGGGCGGCATCCCCGTGGCCGCGGATATCGACGGCGCGGCGGCCGAGTCCGTGGCCGCGGAGATTGCCGCAAGC
>JAPOQB010000926.1 GCA_026710965.1 Deltaproteobacteria bacterium
CCTGCATCGCCGTCGCCACCACCAGATACAACGTCGTGCCCAGCAGATCGTTGAACGCCGTCACCAGGGGGCCGGCGGCGACGGCGGGGTCGCGCTTGAGCTTGTAGAAGATGATGGGTTGCACGGTTCCCACGCAGGCGGCGGTGGTGACGGAGATGACCATGCCGATGAGCACGGCGAGGGACAGCTTGAGAATGTCCGGAGTGCCGATGTTGATGAGGTAGCTGGCGGCGGCGGTAATCAGGCCGCAGCTTGCGCCCAGGGCCAGGCCGGTGGCGGCCTCGTAGGCGATGACCGAGAGGACGCGCTGGAAGGAGAGGGTGCCCAGGGCGATGGCCCGCACCACCAGGGTGGAGGACTGCAGGCCCACGGCGCCGGCGGTGGCGATGATGACCGGCAGGAACGCGGCCAGCAGCGCCATCTTCTCGAAGGTGGTCACGAAGACCTTGGAGATCACCAGGGCCACCACGAGCCCCAGCACCACCGTGGTCAGCACCCACGAGAAGCGTTCGCCCACGCGCTTGAGCACGGAGTCGTGTGCCAGGTTGATGGACTCGCCCTCCACGCCCGCGATGGCGTAGATGTCCTTGCTGGCCTCCTCCTCGATGACGTCCACCACGTCGTCGATGGTGACGCGGCCCACGAGCCGGTCCTGCCCGTCCACCACGGGAACGGAGACGAAGTCGTATTTCTGCAGCACCCGGGCGACCTCGTCCTGCGGCATCTCCACCGGCACCGAGATCACCGGCCGCACCATGATGTCGGCCACGGCTTCGTCCGGGCGCGCCAGCACCAGGTTGCTGAGGGGCAGGATGCCGGTGACGCGCCGCTCCACGTTCATCACGAAGACGTCGTGGACCTCGGGCACGTCGTCCTGGGCGCGCCGGATGAGCCCGATGGCCTGCTCCACGGTGGCGTACTGCGGCACCGACACGTACTCCGTCTGCATGATGCCGCCGGCCGTGTCCGGCGGATGATCCAGCAGGTCGCCGATCTCCTCCGCCAGCTCCGGCGAGATCTCCGCCAAAACCGTGGGCGCGCGTTCCTTCGGCAGGGTCTCGAGCAGGTCGGCGGCATCGTCGGTGTCGAGTTGTTCCACCAGACCGGCCAGCTCCCGGTCCGAGAGGTTCGTCACCAAATCGTCGCGCACCGCCGGTGGGATGAGGCTCAATACCGCGGAGGCCGTTTCCAGGGGCAGGAGGCCGAACACCCGTTGCCGCGCCCGCGGCTCGTCGAACTGGTCCAGCAATTCAGCAATGTCGGCGGGGTGAACGTCGGCCAGCAGTTGCCGCACATCGTCGTAACGGCCCAGGCCCGTCATCATGACGATGTTCTCCAGCGCCACGTCGCGCGGCGGCAGGCCCGGAGATCCGTTCCCGGCCGGTTCGCTCGACGGTGTTTCCGAAGTCGGATGCTTCATCTCGGTTCCAGCAACCGGACGGACCGCCCGGCCCGATCCGGTTCAAACATCCACGGCCCCGGAGGTTGTCTTGTCCGTGGCGGTTGGTTTGGTATAGCCGCAACAGGTTAAGGTCGTATTAAATTCCTTGCTATTGCCGCGGTGAAAACGCAAGGGATGGAAATTCACTTGAAGCCCCGTTTAGTATAGGCGCCGGCGTTTCCGCAGTCCGGGAAAACGAACTATACAGGACACGAGCGGAGGGAGAAGGGGCCGGAGAACGTCGATGGCCGAGCATCATCGCCATGTGGGGAAGTCCGTGCCGAGGGCCGAAGGACGGGACAAGGTCTCCGGCGGGGCGACTTACGCGGGTGACGTAACCTTGCCGGGCATACTGTGGGGCAAGGCGCTGAGAAGCCCGTTGCCCCACGGACGAATCAAGCGAATCGACACGAGCCGGGCGGAGCGTCTGGATGGTGTCAAGGCCGTCGTCACCGGGAGGGAGTTGCGGGGCCGGCGCATCGGACGCCGTATCCGGGACATGCCGCTCCTGGCGGATGACGTCGTCCGTTTTGTGGGCGAGAAGGTCGCGGCGGTGGCGGCGGTCACGCCCGAGGCTGCCGCCGAGGCTGTCGCATTCATCGACGTCGAGTACGAGGAGATGGAGCCCGTGCTCGATCCCCTGGAGGCCATGGAGCCCTCGGCGGCCCTCATCCACCCGGAGGTGGCGAGTTACCAGGGGCTCCCCGACCCGCTGACCGCCGCCGCCAACACGTTCGTTCACGTCCATTGGGCGAAGGGAGACGTCGCGCAAGGATTCCGGCAATCCGAGTTGATCGTCGAACGGACCTATCGCACGCAGCGGGTTCACCAGGGTTACATCGAGCCCCACGCTTGCGTCGCCAAGGCGTTGCCGGACGGGGGCGCGGAGATCTGGGCGTGCAACAAGACGCCGCTGGCGCTGCGGCGCTAGGTGAGCGCCGCGCTGGACGAGCCCTTCGACAGGCTCCTGGTCCATCCCTGCACCATCGGCGGGGACTTCGGCGGCAAGGGCGACTTCATGGATGTCGCCCTGTGCTGCGTGCTCTCGCGTCGAAGCGGCGGCCGGCCGGTGAAGATGGTCATGGACTACGGCGAAGAGCTCATGGCCGGCAACCCGCGCCATGCCGGCGTCATCCGGGTGAAAACGGGCGTGACACGGGACGGGCACCTCATGAGCCAGCACATGGACTTCGTGTTCGACAGCGGAGCCTACGGCGCCTTCAAGCCCATGGGGTTGCTGCTTGGAGCGCAGAAGGCGGTGGGGCCCTACCGCATCCCCCACACCCTGCAGGAAGAGCGGATGGTCTATACCAACAAGGTCCCCTGCGGCCATATGCGCGCACCGGGCTATCCTCAGGGCGTGTTCGCCAGCGAGAGCCAGATGGACGTGGTGGCGGAGGAGTTGGGCATGGACCCGGCGGAGTTCAGGCGAATCAACCTGATGCGCGCGGGCGAGGAGTCCCCCGCCGGCAAGCGCTTGCCTCACGTCGAGCCCGAACGAGTCCTCGACCGGGCGCTGCGGGATTCGCGGTACCACGGCCCCAAGGCGCCCCGCACCGGCCGGGGCGTGGCCATGTCGCAATGGATGCCGCTGGGCGGCGAGTGCCACGTCTTCGTCACGGTTGACGGCGACGGTGGCGTGACGGTGGCGGCGGCTGTGATGGATCAGGGGTCGGGAGTCCATACGGTCATGCGCCAGGTCGCGGCCGAGGTGCTCGACGTCGAACCGGAGTCCGTGCGGATCGAAACCTTCGATACCCGCCGCGTGGCCGCCGACCAGGGGCTGGGCGGAAGCCGCGGCACCCGCGTCTACGGCTGCGCCGCCTACGAGGCGGCGGTGGATGTCAGGCGGGTCCTTCTCGAACGCGCCGGCGAGATGATGGAGGCACCCGTGGAACGGCTCTCCGTGTCGCGGGGCTCGGTGGTCCGCACCGGCAGCGCCGGGCGCCTCGGCTACGGAGAGATCGTGCGCGCCCTGGGCTCCCCGGTGTCCGCCGAGGGACACTATGCCGACACCACCACCGGTCCGGAGGCTTCCGTGTGCGTGCAGGTCGTGGAGGTGGCCGTGGACCCGGAGACAGGCCAGGTGTCGCTGCGCCGGGTCACCACCGCCCACGACGCCGGCACCATTATCAACCCGCTGCTGCATCAGGGTCAGATCGAGGGCGGCATCGTGATGGCCCTGGGCTACGGAACCATGGAAGAGATGGCGGTGGAGGACGGCAGGATCACCACCGCCCACCTGGGCGACTACAAGATTCCGTCGGCCCGGGACATCCCGGTCTTGCGGACGGCGATCCTTCGATCGCCCCACGGAAGCGGCCCGTACCACAGCAGGAGCATCGGCGAAACGCCGGTGATCCCCTTCGCCGCGGCGCTGGCCAACGCCGTGGCCGATGCGGCGGGAGTACGGGTGACAACTCTTCCGGTGACCGCCGAAAGGGTGTTCGCCGGGATCCACGGCGCGCGGAAGGACGGGGCGCCGGAATCGTGATCTGTCCGGCAGCAGCGCATCCGGCGGATTCGAAGGTTCGTTGATGTTCCCCGCGCTCTCGTTGCCGCCGGCCGTGGGACTGTAGTAGGTTTGGCTGTTGCAAGAGCATCCGGTAAGTGCGGCGAAAGGGTCCGATGCAAAACGGTGGAGAGCCGTCCTGGCGCAGGGACGTGCCACATGGCCTTGAATTCGGGCTGAGAAACTACTGGTATCCGCTCGCGCTTTCGAGCGAGGTGCCGGCCGACCGGCCGCTTCCCGTGACCGCCCTTTGCGAAGATCTCGTCATATGGCGAGACAGCTCGGGAAACCCGCATACCTTCCTTGACTCCTGCCCGCATCGCGCCGTCAGGCTCTCGGCCGGCCACGTCCTCGGAGACCGCATTCAATGCGCGTATCATGGCCTCGAATTCGACGTCGAGGGCCGGTGCGTGTGGATTCCCTGGGAAGGCGATGCGCCGGAGAAGTGCGGCGTCGTCCGCGCTCGCACCTACCCGAGCGCGGAGCTGGGCGGGTTCGTGTGGGTGTACGTCGGCGACGCGGAGCAATTCCCACCGCCGCCGGTGGAACGCATCGCGCCGCCGGAAATGCTTGACGAGCACTTCGTCTGTTACGGCCGCAGGGGCACTTGGGAAACGAACTGGCTGCTGGCCTGGGACGGCACGTTCGACCCGCAGCACAACGCCTTCCTGCACGCCGGGGGCGTGACGGTGCGGAAGCTCGGCGGCCGGGCCGGGGGAATATACCGCATGGCGGTGCGTCCGTTGAAGAACGGATTGAAGCTGCAGCGGCTGAACCCGGAGGCCGGAGTGGAGCGGGAGCTGGACGGCGGTTGGATGCTACCCGGCATGGCGACCCTGGTGGCGATCTATCCCGACGGGCCGGTGGTGACGCGTTCGTGGCGGTTCCCGCTGGACGAGCATCGGACCCACGCGGTCAGGTGCTCATCCCGCAGGGTGGACACGCGCGAACAGCGCCGGGCGTGGGAGCACCTGTATCACACGCGGATCCTGCCGGACTCCGAGAAGGTCAATGAACAGGACAAGGCCATCCTGGTGACACAGAGAGGGCTTGACTGGGCCCGATCCAACGAGCAGTTGCTGAACAGTGACGTCGGCGTCGTTCGCCTGCGCGCCATGCTGCGCGACACGTTTGTGGCCCAGCAGGAGGGGCGCAGGGTGGACCCGGACCCATGGTGCCCGCTGCTCACCGAACCCTGGGAAGAAGGCGCCTCTGGGCGCAGTCGAAACAGGCATCCCGAAACGGAGGAACCAGCATGAGATTACGTTGCGCTATCGTTTCAGCCGTCATCCTGATTCTAGCCATGGGCATCGGCGCCGGCGCCGAGGAATTCTACAAGGGCAAGTTCGTGACGTTCACCGTGGGATATTCACCGGGGGGGTCGTTCGATTCCTACACGCGGCTGCTGGCGCGGCACATGCCGGCTCATATCCCGGGCGGCCCCAAGGCCGTGGTGAAGAACATGACCGGAGCCGGAGGGCTCATATCGGCCAACTACATGTACAACCGCGCGCCGCGGGACGGAACCGCGGTCGGAGGCTGGGGCGGTGCACTGGTGCTGCAGGACGTGTTGGGGAGGAAGGCGATCCAGTTCGACGGCCGCAAGTTCGGCTGGCTGGGGACGCCGGCCCCCTACAACACGGTGTGTTCGTTCAACAGCCAGAGCGGCATCAAGAACGTGGAGGACTGGTTCGCGGCCAAGAAGCCGGTTACCATCGCCGGCTTCGCTCCGGGGTCCACTCCGTCCGATGTACCGAAGCTGCTCAACGCGGCTCTTGGATTGCCGCTGCGCGTCATCGAAGGATATCGGGGCGGCGCGAAGGCCCGGCTGGCGGTGGAGATGGGGGAGGTCGACGGGTACTGCGGATCATGGCAGACCGTCAAGTCCATATGGCGCGAACCGTTCGAGACCGGAAAGGTCCGGGTCGTGATACAGACCAACCTTCAGTCCCATCCCGAGCTCCAGAAGGTGCCTCTCGCCATGGACTATGCCAAGACCGACGAAGCCCGCCAGTTGGTAACGGTGATGGACTACGCGTACAGCGCGCCCTTCAAGTATTCGGTTCCGCCGGACGTACCACGGGATCGGCTGAAGATCCTGCAGCGGGCGTTCGTGAAAGCCCTGGAAGACCCGAAGCTTCTTGCGACCGCCAAGAAAGCCAAGATGGAGATCGTGGGGGTGGACGGTCCCGCCACCGCCAAGATCGTCGCGGAGCTCTACGAGATGAACGCTGCCACCAAGTCCAAGCTCCGGAGCATCCTCCTGCCGAAGACCGGACAATAGCGGCCGGGGGGCGGGGCGCGTGGAAGAGAAGCTCGCCAAGGACCTGGTCGCCGCGTTGCGCGGCGCGGGCGTCGACTTTGTCGCGTACCTCCCGGAGACGCGTCTGAGTCAGATACTGCCCTTGATGCGTGGAGAGCAAGCCGTGGACCTGGTGCCGGTGGCGAGCGAAGCGGAGGCGGTTTCCATCGGGTCCGGGGCCGCCCTGGGCGGCCGACAGGTGATGGTCTACATGGAGGGCACCGGCCTGTTTGTCTCCACGTACAATCTGATCGTGGTAGCCAAGCGGTTCGGCATACCCCTGCTGCTGGGTTTGGCCTACCTCGGGGGCTTTTCGGATCAGCGCAACAATACCGTGTACTCGCAGTCGGGGAGCTACCTCGTGCCGTTGCTGGAAACGTTGCAGATCCGTTATCGCGTCCTGGAAGACGGCGGGAACCTCGACGGGCACGTCCGGGATGCGGTGCGGCTGATGAACAGCCTGCAGCTACCAGTGGCCCTGGTCTTCGCGGGAGAGTTCTCCGGATGATCCGCTACGAATGCCTCCAGCGGCTGGCGGCCTTCATCACGGACCAGTTGGTGGTCACGTCGCTGAGCGGTCAGAAGATCGAGTGGGCTCACCTCTCCGATCACGACGGCAACCTCCTGATCGGCAACATGGGTAACGCGCTCGGTGTGGGACTGGGCCTGGCGCTTGCCCTCCCTCACCGGAAAGTGATCGTCCTCGAATCGGACGGCAGCGTTCTGCTTTCGCTGTTCAACTTGCCGACCCTGGCCAATCTGCGGCCCGCCAACCTGCTCGTGTTCGTGTTCGACAACGAAGTCTACAGCGGCAGCCGGATCAGCGAGCCCACGGCCACCGCCGGGAAAACCGACCTCCGGAAAATGGCCGAAGGAGCCGGAATCGAAAACGCGGTGACGGTGACGGATGTCGAGTCCTTCGAGCGGGCCGCGTCCGAGGGACTCACGAAGGACGAGCTGTCCTTCGTGGTGTGCAAGGTCGAGGAGACGCTGCAACACCGGGACATCCCCAGGACCCATATGCCCCCCCTGGAGAACAAGTTCCGCTTCGTCCGCTACCTCGAAAGAACGGAGGGACGGCCCATCCTGTTGGGTCGAGGTTAGCGGCCGTACCCTGCCGGTGCATCGTGACCCGCGGCTAACCGGCTGCCGCCAAGCTGGCGTTGAGGATGTCCCCGTGGAGATCCACCGCGGTGAGGCCGCAATACTCGAGGTCGTAGCCGGCGCGCACCTCGATGCCGTCCTGCAGCAGCCGTTGCAGCACCAGGCGCCGGAAGCTGCCGTGCCCCATGACGCCGTCGTCGTGCTCTTTCAGGTCCGCCTCCTCGTGGGTGGAAAAGTACACCGCCTGCTCGGGCGTGAGGCCGTAGTGGGTGGTGAGGGCCTTGAAGAAGTCGGCCGACCAGTATCCGGTCTGCTCCTCGGTGGCGCCGCCGGCATAGAACTCCGCGACGGTTCCTTCCCAGAGGATCGTCCGCTTGAAGTCGATCTTGGCCCGGAACTCGGCCAGCATGGGCTCCAGGTAGACCTCGTCTTCCTCGATCCCCAGGGCCTTGGCGGTTTCCAGAACCACATGGATGTGTCCCGGCGGCTCGGGATGCAGCAGTTCATCGGCCAGCTTCCGGGCCATGGGCGCCATCAGGTCGCGGTTCCTGCGGAAGAAGGCGATGTGCTTGTGGTAGGAGGCGGCCTCCACCGTGTTGATCTCGATGGTGTACGAGGCCCAGTTCTTGAAGAACGTCCGCAGCGCGGCGCGCGGCAAGCGCCCCTCCACGAGCTGCGCCATGAAGGGTGAGCCGGTCACCCGCTCACGCCACCGTTGAGACACCTTCCGGTAGTGCTCATCCACATACG
>JAPOQB010000486.1 GCA_026710965.1 Deltaproteobacteria bacterium
CCGTCCGCCACCTTGCGCAGCTCCTCGAAGGAGAGCTTGGGTTTGTCGTAGCGCGGGAGGATCTCGTTGGCGATGATATGGACCCGATGGATGTCCGTCTCGATGGTGTCGGACATGGTCCGGATCAGGCATCTCTTGACCGGCGTCGGCGCATCACTCATGGCAACCCCCTGGGGCTAGCTGGAAAACTGATTCAGCATTAGCTAATGTGCCGGAAGCCTGTCAACTAGTTCGCAGTTCTTCAGGAAGCTCAGACCGGTGGAGAAATCATGCTGAACCTGACTCTGGCGTGCGGCCACTACGACCGTACCGAGGCCTTGCGGGACGGACGCGTGCAACCCGACGGGATCCGGCTCAACTGCCTGACGCTGAAGGTGGAGGAGACCTTCTGGCGGATGATGCAGTATCGGGAGTTCGACGTGGCCGAGACCTCCCTCGGCGGCTACGTCGTACGGCGCGGGCGCGGCGCCGGCGATCTGGTGGCGATTCCGGTATTCCCGTCGCGGTTCTTCCGCCAGTCCTGCATCTTCGTTCACGGCGGCTCCGGAATCGAGACGCCGCAGGACCTCAAGGGCAAGCGCATCGGGGTTCCGGAATACCAGATGACCGCGGCCGTGTGGGCGCGCGGAATCCTCTCGGACGACTACGGCGTGCGCGCCGAGGACGTCGAATGGGTCCAGGGCGGCCTGGAAGACCCGGGGCGCCTTCCCTTCGAGCCGGTGGAGCCCGCCGGAATCAGCTTGGGCTTCGCCCCGCGGGACCGGTCGCTTGCGCGGATGCTCGGGGACGGCGAGATACAGGCCCTGATCACGGCCCGGACCCCCTCCACCTTCGACCCGGCCGGCTCCACGGTGAGCCGGCTCTTTCCGGAGCCATGGAAGGTGGAACGGGACTACTTCAACCGCACCGGCATCTTCCCCATCATGCACACCGTCTCCATGAGGAAAGAGCTCCTCGATGAGCATCCGTGGGTGGCGGCGACCCTGATGAAGGCTTTTTCCGAGGCCAAGGACCTAGCCATGGCCGACCTGACCCAGACCAGCGCCCTGCCACTCTCGCTGCCGTTCCTGACCGAACACGCCTATCAGACGGTGGAGACCATGGGCGAGGACTTCTGGCCCTACGGCCTGGAATCCAACCGCAAGACCCTCGAAACATTCGTGCGTTACATGCACGAGCAAGGCATGATCGAGCGCCGGATGCCCATCGAGGAGCTGTTCGCTCCGAGCACCCACCGGACATTTCGAATCTGAGCAGGCCGATTCCGGAAAGAAAACGCACACCCATTGTCGGCGTCCAGTCGCAGATAAGGATTCGAAAACGTACGGAAAACGCTGATTATACTTTGTGCAGGTCGTTGGAACAGCCGTTTGTCATGGCCTGGGACGCGTTCGGACACGCTGCTGTGAACAGGTTTTCCACAGGACCGGTGGACAGTGTCAATAGGCCGTCAAGACCGTCAAGTTGTCCTGGGGTTGTGAGAATTCAGACGTAGTGCTGGATCTCCTGGAGCGACGGGGGGGAAAACAGATCTTCTATCTCGGGCTTGTGCTTGATCATACCCTGCTCGAACTCGTAGCGCACCGCGGCCTCAAGCGCCGGCCGGTTGGCCTCCAGGCTGTAGGGCCAGGGATCAGACCCGAAGATGGCATGCTGCTCCTGAAGCTCTTCCTTGGCCCAGACCAGGGCAAGGCTCCGGGGATCACGCATGCGTTCGTAACAGACCTCCTTGGAGCGCTGGAGCGCCTGAAGGAGACTTACCGCCACCCAGGGGCTGCGCTCCAGTATCTCGTCCTTGATGACCACCGTGTGCATGATGGGAAAGATGCCGCTCTTGCCGTAGTACTCGACTTCCGCCTGCCGAGGGTCCGGGAACAGCAGCGCCACCTTGTCCGAGCCCGCCCGGATGGACGGCAGCACCTCGGGATAGAGCGACCCTTCGAGCTCTCCGGCGCATAGCATCTCGTCGATGTTCCGGCCTTCGCCGACCCGATGGATCTTCATCCACGAGGCCGGCTCCAGCGGCACGTCCTCTTCTTCCTGGCACCACCACTCCACGGTGGACAGGTCCAGACCGTAATAGTCCTGCAGGATACCGCGCATCCACAGGCCCGCGGAGTTCTGCAGCGTATCGAGGCCGATTCGTTTGCCGTTAAGGTCGGAAGGCTTTTCGATGCCACAGCCGGTGCGCTTGACCATGTAGCTGTGGCGGAAACGCCGGTGCGGGAACGCGGGGATGGCGGTGAAGTCCCGCCCTTGGTCGTGGGCCACCAGATAGCCCACCAGCGACAGCTCGCAGGCGTCGAACTCCTCATGACGCAACATGCGTCCGTGGCGCTCCGGCGATTGCATGGTCATGACGTTGAGGTCGATGCCGGCGGGCTCTACGACCTTCTCCCAGAGCGGCCGCAACAGATCGTAGCTGCCGCAGGCGAAGTTCAGGTTCAACCGGGACACTATGGGCTCCTTACGTGTTTTCGGTATTCCTCGGGCGTGTCGATATCGATGAGGATACCTTCCTCGCCGGTTTCCAGCTCCAGGGTCTCCTCTGGATGGCCCCGCACCACCGGCTTGGCGCCGGTTTCCAGCGACGCCGCGAGGAATTCGGGGAAGAGTTTGCTGGAGAAGAGCACCGGATGGCCTCGCCGGCCGGCAAAACGCGGCACCACGATGAGCTTCGCCTGGGCGCGGAAGGCCCCGATCATCCGGTTCACCACCTCACTTTCGATGAACGGGTGATCCACCAGGTGAACCAGGATGGCTTCCACCGCCTCGCCGTGCAATGCCCGGATGGCGGTCTGCAACGAGGAGAGCTGCCCGCGGGCGTAGTCGGGATTGACGACGGTGTCGACTCCCAGGTACGCAATGGCCTCCCGCATGGCGTCCGCGTTGTAGCCCAGCACCACCAGGGTCTTGTCCACGTCCGCGCGCTCCAGCGCGCGCACGATGCGTTCGATGAACGGAACGCCCTCTACCGGCAGCAACGCCTTGGGGCTTCCCATGCGGGTGGACGCACCCGCCGACAGGACTACGGCTACGATCATGATTCGCGAAGGACCGGCAGCCCGCGAACTCGCGGACCGCTACAGCCCCTCGAGCTTCCTCATGGTCTCGGCGTAGTCCGCCAAGGCCTTGTCGAGGGTGTATTCGGCCTCGAAGCCAAGTTGCTCCGATGCGCGCGACAGATCGGTCAGAGGCCGGTTCGCCGGATAGGCCATGGGATCGCTGCCCTTCTTGAGCGTCACCCTGGACTCGGGGAACTCCTGCTTCAACGCCGCGAGGATATCGTCGCCGGTGACCATGCCGGCGCAGCCGATGTGGAAGAGCCGGTCCTTGTGCTCCGGCTTCAGCGCGGCGAGAACGGTGGCCGTGGCCGCATCCTTGCCGTAGAGCACCTCCGTGGGTCCATAGGGCCAGTTCACGGTTGCGTCCTCGCGCTTCAGGGCGGCGCGGATCATGTCCTGGATCGCCTGCTCGCGGGTGGCCTTCATGGTGGTGGGCGACGGGCCGTAAAGCCCTCCCACGTAGCGAATGCACACGAACTCGAAGCCGTACATCTTGGCGTAGGCGTTGCCGAGAAACTCGCAGCCGCCCTTGGTGGCGGCATAGACCGACGGCGGGTTGATGGGGATGGTCTCGTCGATACTCTTGAGCCCCTCCGCGAACGAGCCGAGATAGACGGTGCCCGAGCTGGGAAAGGTGATCCTCGGCACGTTCTCCAGACGCACGGCCTCCAGCACATTGACGGTGCCCATGAGATTCAGGCGCACGCCGGTGTAGGGGCGCCGCTGCACTTCCTCGCCGAGGAACGCGGCCAGGTGGATAACCTGGCCCACGTCGTAGTCCCGAATCGCGCTCACGAGCTGCGGCATGTCCAGGATGTCGCCGCGCACGGTCTCCACCGACGCGGGATCCACTCCGACGGCTCTGAGCAGCCGCTCATTCACCGCCACATCGAAGATCACCGGGCGCTCGCCGCGCTGCTGCAGCATCCCCACCACATAGGCGCCCACGAGACCGGTACCCCCGGTCACCAGAATGCTCTTCTGTGCCATTCACTTCCTCCCGATCGATTAGGGAAACATGTACTCCACCGGCGGCGATTCGAAGTCCGTCTCCACCGTCGTGGTCCCGGCAACCTCTTTCGCCACCGCGATGATTTCCTCCTGAAGCGCGGGCTGGGTCAATATACCGGAGACATGCACCACGCCCCCGGATGCCCGGACGCGCACGTTCAGGTTACGGGTCTTGGGCGACACGATCAGCGCCGCCTGAACTCGCGACGTCAGCGACAGTTCGTTGAAGACCTGCTCCGACTCCGGGTTCTTCTGGTACTCGGGCCTGCCCGCCGCGTCCTCGATCAACTGCGCCAGGGTGTCGACGGTCATCTGACCGGCGTTCAGGACTAGGTCGTAGCGCGACGCGTCGCGCCAGTCCGCGCCGAAAATCGCCTCCATGCGCCGGGAGCGCGCCTTGTTCACGCTTTCCACGTAACGCCGCCCGCCGGCCTCGTCGAGCCCCTCCCGCTCCCGCACCTGCTCCACCTGATACTCCAGCGGCGCCGTCAACAGGACCTTGAGGACATGGCTCACGCCGGGCAGCAACTCCTGCCCCATGTGGCCGTGATAGACGAGCTGCCCGTCGCGGGCCATCTCGCACATGGCGGCCTGAAGCGTGATGCGATACAGCCGCAGGCTCTCGCGCCAGCGCTCCCACCAGTGCGGCCCCGATTCGAGCACCTCCTCGTATTTGGCCTCGGGAATTCCGTAGCGGTTGCTAGCCTCCATCAGCACCTCACGGTCCACGCACTGGCAACCCAGATCCCGGGCAACCCGCTCGGCGACCTCCGGACCCGCGCCGAACGCTCCGCGAATGATCGTGACAATGGGCATGGGCTTCCCTCCTTTCGACTCGATGAGCCTTGGCCAATTGCGCGGCCTGACTTGTTTTTACAGTAAACCCTCTGGTGCCCGGTTGCAAGATAAACCCGCTGGAACCGCCGGCCCACGACGTGTTTTGCGGCCACCCTTCCCTCCGGCAGCGAATGTTTGTGCCGCAATCCCCGTTTTGTTACACGTTCCTTGACCCATAGACTTACCGCATGACCCCCAAGGAAAAACTGCTGGCGCTTCGGGACGAGTTGCGACAGACGTTCCTGGAACGCGGCGATCTCATCGACGGCGCCCTCGCCGCGCTGCTCTCGGCCCAGAACCTGCTGATCATCGGCCCGCCGGGCACGGCCAAGTCCATGCTGGCCGATGAGTTGTGCCGCCGTATCGACGGCGCCGACTACTTCCAGTGGCTGCTGACCCGCTTCACCGCGCCCGAAGAGCTCTTCGGCGCGGTGAGCCTCAAGGGGCTCGAGCAGGACGACTACCGGCGGGTCACCACCCGCAAGCTCCCGGAGGCTCACATCGCCTTTCTGGACGAGGTCTTCAAGGCCAACTCCTCGATCCTGAACTCGATCCTGACCATCATCAACGAGCGCCGGTTCCACAACGGCCGGAACGTCTGCGACGTGCCGCTCATCACCCTGTTCGGCGCCAGCAACGAGCTCCCCGAGGACGACGAGCTGACGGCGTTGTACGACCGCTTCCTGCTGCGGTTCGTGGTGGGATACATCGAGGAGGACTACCGGTTTCTGCGCATGCTGGAGGCGTCGCGCCCGGAGGTTCAGGTCCGCCTCACTCTCGACGAGCTCAACCAGATGCAGCGGGAGGTCGAGGCCCAGCCGGTCCCCGGCCACGTCCACCGGGCCATGGCCGAGATCCGCCGGCAGCTCGGCAAGAAACAGATCGTCGCCTCCGACCGGCGCTACCGCCAATCCCTGGCGCTGATGAAGGCACATTCGTATCTGGCCGGCGATGCCCAGGTCTCGGACCCGAGTCTGCTGTTCCTGGAACACATCCTGTGGCGCGAACCCTCCGAGCACGCCGAGGTCGGCGCCACCATCCGCGAGATCGTGCTCGGTTACGAGCAGGAAGCGCAGGAGCTCCTGTACCAGGCCCGGGAGATCGAGGAATACGTACAGCGTCCGTGGGATACGGAGGAACTGCGCTCCCAGGCCCTCATCGAGGGACACACCAAGCTCCGCAACATCCTCGGCCGGATCGGACAGATCATCGAAAAGGCGTCCGATTCGGACCGTCCCCTCGACCGGGTGGAAGGCATGCGGGACGAGATCCAGACCCTTCAGAAACGCCTGCTGGAGGACTTGTAGTGGCCCGGCGGACCCCGAAGAAGAAGGCGCCGCGGAAGGCCCCGTTGCCGGCCGGTCTGCCCGAGAACGCCAACTGGATCGAGAGCGACCGCTACGACCGGCACGCCTACGGGCAGCTTCGCCGGGACGCCGCCTCGCTCGGGGAGCTGGAGCAAGCCGGCCAGGCGCTCCTCCCCCACTTCCCCTCGCTCCTTCAGGACGTCTTCTGCCTGCTGTTCAAATACAATATCGTCTTCGCCGGCGAATCGGACGTGCTGCCCAGCGCGTCCGTCAACCGGACCCTCCTCACCGCCCTGCGCGACGGCGAGGTGAGCCGCATCCTGAGAGAGATCACCCTGCTCGACGAGGCCAAGGCCGGCCTGTGCACGCTGCTCGTGGGCGAAGGGCTCCTGGACATGCTCAAGTCGGAGAAGCCGTGGACGCGGCACGACATGATGGACACCTGGAAGCTGCGGCAGCAGGAGGAGGATTTCGAAAAGACCCGGGAGACGCTGGAGCATGCCGGGGAACTGGGCGAGCAGGAGGACGCGGCCGGCAAGGAGGACGCGCTGGCCAAGGTCGAGGAACGGCTCAGGAGCAAGCTCCGAGGCGATGCGGCATCCATCCGGCAGAAACAACGGCAATTGACCGAGGACCTGGAGCGGGTCGGGAACGAGGCCCGGGCGCGGGTGCAGGCCTCGGCCATACGCGCCGCTCAGAACCTCGAGGAGGCTGACGAGGAAGCCGAGCAATGGGGCACGGCCCTGGGATCGGGTGGACGCCTTCCCGCCGACCGGCGGCTTGAGCTGGGCCGGCGTTTGGCCGGCAACGAAAAGCTCAAGAAGCTCATCCGCATGGTCGGGAGGATGAAGTCCCACGCCCTGGCATTACGCAAGCGCACTTTCGAGCGGGCCAACGAGGAACTCTACGCGGTGGAGCAGGGAGGCGCCCTGGAGCACCTGCTGCCGCAGGAGCTGGTGACGCTGCACCACCCGTTGCTGCACCGGGATTTTCAGCGCCGGCTGCTGGAGAACGAGCTGTTGCAGTACTCGCTCCGGGGCATGGAGGAGAAACGCAAGGGTCCGGTGGTGGTCTGCCTGGACGGCAGCTCTTCCATGTCCGGCGACAAGGAGCTCTGGTCCAAGGCCGTGACCCTGACCCTCCTGGAGCTGACGCGGCGCCAGCGCCGGCCGTTCCGCTCCATCTGCTTCTCCTCCAGGGATACGGCGCTCCACGTCCTGGACATGACCACGCGGCGTGGTGCCGACGTCGAACCGGACAAGCTCATGGATCTGGCGGAGCATTTCCCCGGAGGCGGCACGGACTTCGAGACACCGCTGGACGCAGCGCTGGAGTGCCTCAAGAAATCACGTTATAAAAAGGGCGATATCGTTTTCATCACGGATGGGGAGTGCCAGGTGTCGCCGGAGTGGTCGGAACGCTTCCTCAGGGAAAAGGACCGGCTGAGCTTCTCCCTCTTCTCGATCCTCATTGACGTCGGCCATAGCTCCGTTGGAACCCTCAAGGAGTTCAGCGACCGCATCACCACCATCACCCAGCTTACCAACGAGGGCACCAACGACCTTTTCATTCAAATCTGAAACCTTCGGGAGCACTACATGAACAAAAAGCTCAGCTTCGGCATCCTGCTACCGACCCGTGGCGTCATTCTGGCCAAGACCGCCGTCCCGGACTTGAGCCCCGTCTTCAACCTCGCGGACGCGGTCGAAAAGGCCGGCTACGACTCGGTGTGGATCGGCGACAGCGTCACCGCCAAGTCGCGGCTGGAGGTCATCAGCACCCTGGGGGCGCTGGCGGTGAAGACCGAGCGGGTGAAGATCGGCACCGCGGTGCTGCTGGCGGCCATGCGCAACCCGGTGGTGCTGGCCCAGGCCCTGGCCAGCGTCGACGTGTTGTGCCGCGGGCGCCTAGTGGTGGGCGTCGGCGTGTCCCGCAACGACAGGATGTTCGAGGAGGAGTACACGGCCTGCGGCGTTCCCTTCAACCAGAAGGCCGGCCGGCTCAGCCAGGTGCTCAAGATCATGAAGATGCTGTGGGCCGGCGACGACGTCACCCATGAGAACAAGTACTACACCATCGAGAACCTCTCGCTGCTGCCCAAGCCGGTGCAGCGGCCCGGCGTCCCGCTGTGGGTGTCGAGCAACGACGTGGACAGCGGGCTCAAGCGCGCCGCCCTGTACGGCGACGCCTGGATCACCAACATCCCCTCGCTCCAGGTTTTCAAGGAGTCGCAGAAGAAGCTGGAAGACTACGCCAGCGGCGCCGGACGCAACCCCGACGACATCCACCGTTGTCTGTACCTCACCATCCACATGGACCCGGACGCCGACAAGGCGCGCCGGGAGGGGGGCGCGTTCCTGGAGGCCTACTACCACAAGACCTACGAGGAGGTGTCCGCGCAGCTCGTGGTCAAGGCCGGCGGCACCAACGAGGTCGTGGATTTCATCAACGAGTACGCCGAAGCCGGGATCCAGACCTTCATCGTCCGTTTCGCCGCCAAGGACCAGTTCCAGCATCTTGACGTGTGCAACGAGCACGTCATGCCGCACTTCCGGTAAGGGGACCTGACTTGCGCGCGCGAGTGAGATGAGCGCCGATGGCGTGCTGGTGGCGGGTGCGGGACCCGTGGGGCTGGTGGTGGCGGTGTACCTGGCCCTGCACGACGTGCCGGTAACCGTGCTGGAGGCGGAGCCCGCGCTGCCCGAAACGCTGCGCGCCTCGACTTTCCATCCCCCCACCCTGGACATGCTGGAGTCGACCGGCGTGCTGGACGACTTCCTGGCCCTGGGACTGGCGGCCCCCACCGTCCAGTACCGCGAACGGGCCGGCTGTATCGCGGAGTTCGACTTCGGGCAGATCGCCGACGTCACCGCACACCCGTACCGGCTCCAGTGCGAGCAGTTCAAGCTCAACCGGCTGCTGTACGAGAAGCTGACCACGCTGGCGGGGACGGAGGTGCTCTTCTCCCATGAAGTGACCGGTGTGGAGGAAACCGCTACCTCCGTCACCGCGGTGGTGGCGCGGGGCGGCGGCGCCACCCAACGCTACGAAGGCCGTTTCCTGGTGGGTGCCGACGGTGCCCGCAGCAATGTCCGAAAGGCCCTGGACATTCCCTTCGACGGGTTCACGTGGCCGGAGCGGTTCCTGGTGGTGAGCACGCCCTTCCCGTTCGACGACCACTTCGACGGGCTCGCGCCGGTGAGCTATTTCGCGGATCCCGACGAATGGTTCTTTCTGCTGCGGGTGCCGGGACTGTGGCGGGCGATGTTCCCCACACGGCCGGACGAAAGCGACGACGAGGTGCTGAGCGATGCCAGCGTCGAACGGCGGCTCCAGCGCGTGCACCCGGCGGAACAGCCCTATGCGGTCCGCCACCGGACCCTCTACCCCGTTCACCAGCGGGTCGCGGCACGTTACCGCAAGGGACGCGCGTTCCTCGCCGGCGACGCGGCCCACATCAACAACCCCTTGGGGGGCATGGGCATGAACGGCGGCATCCACGACGGCTACAACCTCGCGGAAAGGCTGGTGCGCGTGTGGCGCGGGGAGGCGCCGGAATCGGAGCTCGACGGCTACGAGCGGCAGCGCCGGCCCATCGCGCTGGAATACGCCAACGTCCACTCAACCCGCAACAAGCTGAACCTCGAGAGCCGCGACGCCGCGCGGCAGCAGGAGTTCCGCCGCACCATGCGCGAAACCGCGGCGGACCCAAACAGGTCCTACGACTACCTGCTGCGGATCTCGATGATCGCCAGCCTGAGACAGGCGGCGAAGCTGTAACGACGCTTCCACGTGACCCTGGACCGAAGCCGGAGCCTCGATCGCGGCTCAGGCGCCGGTCACGTCGAAAAAGCGGATGGTCGGCGCCTCGGCGAGGTGCTCCTTCAGCCGGCCGCTGACGCCCCTCTCCCGCTGCCAGGCCAGATACTTTTCGTATTGCTCGCGGGTTTCCCACGTCGCCGCCAGCAGCACGTTGTCGCCATTGTCGCAGTTCTGCAGCGCGTCGACGCTTGTACAGCCGTCATGAGCGCGCGTCTCCGACAGAATCGACCTGAAGAACGCAACCAGTTCATTCCCGGTGCCGGGCTTCGCGTTTGCTTCCACAACAACTCTTACAGCCATTTCAAGCCCTCCTTCTCTGGACTTCATATATCAGGCTTTTTCCGATTTTACTCGTGCGCGGCCCGGTGCCGTCATATTTCTTGAGGCAGCGCTCCGCAACATCGGCGACGAGAGGCCCGCGGGTCCTGTTCGGGTCTGCTTGACAGACCGCGATGACAACGCCAGATTAACGTCTGGTCCGGCCCGCATGTCACCCTGCTTCGACGGAGACGATGATGCCCAAGGTGCTGACACAAGAACAAGTGGACGCCTACCATCGCGACGGATTCCTGTTCCCCGTCCGCGTCATGGACAGGGAATCCGCGCGTGCGTTGAGACGCAAACTGGAGGACGTGGAGCAAACCATCGGCGGCGAGCTCCAGGAGCGTTACCGTATCAAGGCCCACCTCCCCTTCCCCTGGCTCAACGAGCTGATCCGTAACCCGGTGATGCTCGACGCGGTGGAGGACATCATCGGCCCCAACATCCTGTGTTGGGGCTCCAGCTTCTTCACCAAGAACGCCCACGACCCCCGGTTCGTCTCCTGGCACCAGGACACAACCTACTACGGGCTGGAGCCCCGGGAGACCCTGACCGCGTGGTTTGCCTTTACCGACAGCAGGGTCGAGAGCGGCTGCATGCGGGTCATCCCCGGCTCTCATGCGGAGGGCGCCCGCCGGCACGTGGAGACCTTCGCCGAGGACAACCTCCTGTCCAGGGGCCAGACCGTCGCGGATGTGGACGATTCGCGGGCAGTGGACTTGGAGTTGGAGGCCGGCGAGATCTCGTTCCATAGCGAGACCGTCATTCACGGCTCCAATCCCAACGAGTCGGACGACCGGCGGCTCGGCTAC
>JAPOQB010000930.1 GCA_026710965.1 Deltaproteobacteria bacterium
ACGACTCCGTGTGCACACAGATTTCCGTGTGGGAGGGGGCGCAGATTCTGCTGGCGGACTACCTGGCGGGAATCTCCATCGGCAGCATTGCCGACCGGGAGGGTCTCAAGGGCCGCCTGGACGGCCTGCACAGTTGAGTTTGTACGCCGAAAGCGGATTCATAGGATCCAGTTTGCGCTTGGCGTGAAGGAACAAGAACCATGGAACTTGACAACGAACTGGTCGGCGGTGAGTACAAATACGGCTTCGTCACCGATATCGAGGCCGATCACGTGCCTCCGGGTTTGAGCGAAGACGTGGTCAGGCTGATCTCGGAGAAGAAGGGCGAGCCGGAGTGGCTGTTGGACTGGCGCTTGAAGGCCTACCGTTACTGGACGAAACTCGAGAAGTCCGAGGCCGAACCCAAGTGGGCCAACGTGCACTATCCGGCCATCGACTACCAGAACATCATCTATTATTCGGCGCCCAAGACAAAGGATGCTCCCAAGAGCCTGGACGAGGTGGACCCGGAACTGCTGGCTACCTACGACAAGCTGGGGATACCGCTGCACGAGCGTGAGGTGCTGGCCGGCGTGGCGGTGGACGCGGTGTTCGACAGCGTATCGGTGGCGACCACCTTCAAGGACAAGCTCGCCGAGCTCGGGATCATCTTCTGCTCGTTCTCCGAGGCGGTGCGGGAGCATCCGGAGCTGGTGCGGCAGTACCTGGGCTCGGTGGTCCCCTACAGCGACAACTTCTTCGCGTCGCTCAATTCGGCGGTCTTCAGCGACGGGTCGTTCTGCTACATCCCCAAGGGCGTGCGCTGCCCCATGGAGCTGTCCACCTATTTCCGCATCAACGCGGCCCAGACCGGCCAGTTCGAGCGCACCTTGATCGTCGCCGACGCCGGCAGCCACGTCAGCTATCTGGAGGGATGCACGGCGCCCATGCGCGACGAGAACCAGCTCCACGCCGCGGTGGTGGAACTGGTGGCCTTGGAGGACGCGCAGATCAAGTACTCCACGGTGCAGAACTGGTACCCCGGCGACAAGGACGGCAAGGGCGGGATCTACAACTTCGTCACCAAGCGGGGCAAGTGCGCGGGGCGGAACTCGAAGATCTCCTGGACCCAGGTGGAAACCGGGTCCGCCATCACCTGGAAGTACCCGAGCTGCATCCTGCAAGGGGACAACTCGGTGGGCGAGTTCTACTCCGTGGCCGTCACCAACAATTATCAGCAGGCGGATACCGGCACCAAGATGCTGCACGTGGGCAAGAACACCCGCAGCACGATCATTTCCAAGGGCATCTCGGCGGGTCACGGCCAGAACAGCTACCGCGGCCTGGTGAAGGTGCTCAAGGGCGCGGCCAACGCCCGCAACTACTCCCAGTGCGATTCCCTGCTCATGGGCAGCGAGTGCGGGGCGCATACCTTCCCTTACCTGGAGGTGAAGAACAACTCGGCCCATATCGAGCACGAGGCCTCCACCTCGAAGATCGGCGAGGACCAGATCTTCTACTGCCGGCAGCGCGGCATCAAGGAAGAGGACGCCGTCGGCATGATCGTCAACGGCTTTTGCCGCGAAGTGTTCCGTGAGCTGCCCATGGAGTTCGCGGTCGAGGCCCAACGGCTCCTGGACGTGAGCCTCGAAGGCAGCGTCGGCTGAGGGGCGGACACGAAGGATGCTTGAAATACGAAACCTGCATGCGAGCGTCGAGGGCAAGGAGATCCTCCGCGGCATCGACCTGACGGTGGCCGCCGGCGAGGTGCACGCGATCATGGGCCCCAACGGCTCGGGCAAGAGCACCCTGGCCCAGGTGCTGGCCGGCCGCGATACCTACGAGGTGACCGGAGGCGAAGTCCTGTACCAGGGGAAAGACCTGCTCTCCATGGCCCCGGAGCTGCGGGCGATGGAAGGGGTCTTTCTCGGCTTCCAGTACCCGGTGGAGATCCCGGGGCTTAACAGCCTCTACTTCCTTCGGGCCGCGGTCAACGCGGCGCGCGGCCAACGCGGCGAGGAGGAACTGGACGCGGTGGATTTCATGGCCCTGGCCAAGGAGCGGATGAAGGCCGTGGAGATGGGCGAAGACCTGCTGCGCCGTCCGGTGAACGCCGGCTTCTCGGGCGGTGAGAAGAAGCGCGCCGAGATTTTCCAGATGACCATGCTGGAACCCACCCTGGCGATTCTGGACGAGACCGATTCGGGCCTGGACATCGACGCCCTCAAGGTGGTGGCCCACGGCATCAACCTCTTCCGCAGCCCCGAGCGGGCCATCATCCTGGTGACACACTACCAGCGGCTGCTCAGCTACGTGGTGCCGGACAGGGTCCACGTGATTCACAACGGACGCCTGGTGAAGTCGGGCGGCAAGGAGCTGGCCCAGGAGCTGGAGAAGACCGGCTACTCCTGGGTGGAGGAGGCTGGAGAGGCCGACCGGAGGCTCGGAGCATGACCGGAGAGCAGCAGGGCTATCTCGATGATTTCGAGACGCTCAGCGCACGGGCCTCGCGCAACGGTGGCGCCTGGGTCGGAGACCTTCGCCGTCGCGCCATGGAACGCTTTTGTTCCCTGGGCTTTCCGTCGACCCGGGACGAGGAATGGAAGTACACGAGCCTCGATGGGTTGCGAAAGGCACGCCTGCGCACCGTGGACGCCTCGGCCCCGAGGCCGGCCCGAGGCGCGGACCCGTTCGGACCCGACGGCTGGGAGCGCCACGAGCTGGTGTTCCCATGGACCGAAGGGGATGCCGGTAACGTAACGGCTGCCGGGGATGACGTGTTCGTCGGCCGTCTGGCCGAGGCCATGGAGGACCGGGTGTCCTGGGTGGAAGCGCACCTGGGACGCCACGCGGGCTATGACGGCCACGCTCTCCGGGCCCTCAACACGGCGTTCATGGAAGACGGCGGCGCCGTTTGTCTGGGCCCGGACCGGACCCTGGACAGGCCCGTCCACTTGGCCTTCCTCGCGATTCCGGGACAAGCGCCGAATCGCATCGTTCATCCCCGGAATCTCATCGTGGTGGGCGCCAACAGCCGCCTCACCCTGGTGGAGGCCTATGCCGGCACGGGTGACGGCGTCTACTGCACCAATGCGGTCACCGAGATCGTGCTGGAGGAAAACGCCACGCTGGAGCACTACCGGCTGCTGCGGGAGGGCGCGGAGGCCTTCCATATCGGGACGGTGCAGGTGCGCCAGGCGCGCAACAGCCGTTACCGGTCGCATGCCGTGACCTCGGGCGGGGCCATGACCCGGGTCGAGATCAACGCGCTGCTCGACGGCGAGGGCGCCGACTGCCTGCTTCAGGGCCTCTACGTGGCCGGCGGCGCGCAGCACGTGGACAACCGCACGGCCATCGAGCACGCCAAGCCCCACGGCAGCAGCCGGGAGCTGTACAAGGGGGTGCTGGACGGACGGGCGAGGGCGGTGTTCAACGGCAAGGTCGTCGTGCGCAAGGAGGCCCAGAAGACCGACGCGCAACAGTCCAACAAGAACCTGATGCTGTCCCCGGACGCGGAAATCGACAGCAAGCCCCAGTTGGAGATCCTCGCCGACGACGTCCGCTGCTCCCACGGCACCACCATCGGACAACTGGAGGAGAACGAGCTGTTCTACCTGCGCTCGCGCGGGCTGAACCAGGCGCTGGCCAGGAAGCTGCTGGTTCACGGGTTCGCCGGCGAGATCCTCGACGGCATCGATATCGAGCCGTTGCGAGACGGACTGACGAGCCAGGTGTTCTCCGAGTTGGGAGCCTGACCAGGGTTCATTCATGCAGCAGGTCAAAATCTCAGGATGGGGCAGGCCGGACGATGCCTTGGATGTGGCGCGGGTGCGCGGGGACTTCCCCGTCCTCGACGAGACCGTTCACGGCAAGCCGCTGATCTACCTCGACAACGCGGCCACGGCCCACAAGCCGCGGGCGGTGATTCAGCGCCTCGTGCAATACTACGAGACGGAGAACTCCAACATCCATCGCGGCGTCCATCGGCTGAGCGAGATCGCCACGCTTGCCTATGAAGGCACCCGGGCGGCGGTCAGGGGACTTCTCAACGCCGCGGAGGAGCGGGAGATCGTCTTCGTGCGCGGTACCACCGAGGCCATCAATCTCGTGGCCCGGAGCTACGGCGGCGCGCATTTGCAGGCCGGCGACGAGGTGGTGATCTCGGCCATGGAGCATCACTCCAACATCGTCCCCTGGCAGCTCATCTGCCAGGAAAAGGGCGCCACGCTGCGGGTGATCCCGGTGGACGACCGCGGCGACATCGTGATGGAGGCGTACCATCGGCTGCTGGGTCCCAGGACCCGCATGGTGGCCCTGCCGCATGTCTCCAACGCGCTGGGCACGGTCAATCCGGTGAAGGCGATGATCGCGGATGCCCACCGGGCGGGTGCTCCGGTGCTTATCGACGGGGCCCAGGGGGCGCCCCACGCCGGCGTGGACGTCCAGGACCTGGATTGTGACTTCTACGCCTTCTCCAGCCACAAGCTTTACGGCCCCACGGGTGTGGGGGTGCTCTACGGGAAGGCCGGTCTGCTCGAGGAAATGCCACCCTACCAGGGCGGCGGCGACATGATCCTCACGGTCAGCTTCGAAGAGACCGAATACAACGTGCTGCCCTACAAGTTCGAGGCCGGGACCCCCAATATCGCCGGCGTCATCGGCCTCGGGGCGGCGGTGGAATACCTGGCCGGCCTGGGACTCGAAGCGGTGGCGGCCCATGAGGACCGGGTGCTGGCCTACGCCGTGGAGCGGCTCACGCGGGTTCCCGACGTGCGGCTGGTGGGCACGCCGGAGCACCGGGCATCGCTGGTGTCGTTCGTTCTCGGCGACATCCACGCCCACGACATCGGCACCATCCTGGATCAGGAGGGGATCGCGGTGAGGACCGGACATCACTGTGCCATGCCGGTGATGGAGCGGTTCGGAGTGCCGGCCACGGTCCGCGCCTCCTTCGCGTGCTACAATACCGAGGCCGAGGTCGACGTGCTGGCCGAGGGACTGGAAAAGGCAAGGAGGCTGTTCGCCGGTGTCTGACCTGAGGGACCTGTATCAGGAGCTGATCCTGGATCACAACCGCCGGCCGCGCAACTTCGGCCCGCTGGCGGAGGCCAATCGGGAAGCCAGGGGCGTCAACCCGCTCTGCGGTGACAAGGTCACGGTGCACCTCCATGTGGAGGATGGCCAGGTCAAGGACATCCGCTTCGAGGGCACGGGTTGCGCCATATCCATCGCCTCCGCGTCGGTCATGACCGAGAGCCTGAAGCAGCGGACGAGCGAAGACGCCTTGGACCTCTTCGAGCGGTTTCACCAGATGGTGACGGCCACCGACGGCACGGCGGCGGCTCCCGCCGACATGGGCAAGCTGGAGGCCTTCGCGGGCGTGCGGGACTATCCCGCGCGGGTGAAGTGCGCTACGCTGGCGTGGCACACGTTGCGCGCGGCCCTGGACGGCCAGGACAAGGCGGTCAGCACCGAGTAGGGGCAGGAGACAGTTCGTGGAAACCGTTGCGGACCAGAAAGACATCGAACAGCGGGTGATCGAGGCGTTGCAAACATGCTACGACCCCGAGGTCCCCGTAAACATCCACGAAATGGGGTTGATTTACGCCGTGGATGTGGACCCCTTGGGCCAGGTGAACGTCACCATGACCCTCACCGCGCCGAATTGCCCGGCCGCCCAGTCGCTGCCCGCGGAAGTGGAAGAGAAGGCCAGGGGGGTGGACGGCGTCAAGGATGTGCACGTGGAGATCGTCTGGGAGCCGCCCTGGGACCCCAGTCGCATGTCGGACGCGGCCAAGCTGCAGCTTGGCATGCTGTGATCAACCAGTCCGGTTCAGGACCCCAGGGCCTTCACACCATGGACGAAGTCAACGAGCAGATGGCGGTGCGTCGCCAGAAGCTGGCGAAACTCGACGCGCAGGGCTTACCGGTCTATCCCAACGATTTTCGTCCCAGCCATACGGCCCAGGCCATTCGTGATCGCCACGGAGACCTCGCCCAGCCGGAACTGGAAGCGTTGTCCGAGGAGTTCGCGCTGGCGGGCCGCATACGGGCGCACCGCCCGCACGGCAAGGCGGCCTTCTTCGAGATCGAGGACGCTACCGGGCGGCTGCAGATCTACGCGCGCAAGGACGGACTGGGAGAGGACGCCTACCAACGGGTCCGTTCGCTGGACGTGGGCGACATCGCCGGCGTGCGCGGCCGTCTGTTCCGGACCCGCACCAACGAGCTCACCATCGAAGCCGGGGAAGTCAGGCTGCTGAGCAAGTGCATCCGGCCTTTGCCCGAGAAGTGGCACGGCCTGAAGGACGTGGAGACCCGCTACCGGCAGCGTTACGTGGACCTGATGGTCAATCCCGATGTCCGTGAGGTGTTCCGGAACCGCTCGCGGATCATCGGGCTGGTACGCCGCTTTCTGCAGGAGCGGGGCTTTTTGGAGGTCGAGACCCCGATGATGCAGCCGCTGGCGGGCGGCGCCGCGGCCAAGCCCTTCGTGACCCACCACAACGCCCTGGACCTGGACCTCTACCTGCGGGTGGCGCCGGAGCTGTTTCTCAAACGGCTGCTGGTGGGCGGCTTCGATCGCGTGTTCGAACTGAACCGGAACTTCCGCAACGAGGGTCTTTCCACCCGTCACAACCCCGAGTTCACCATGCTCGAGTTCTATCAGGCTTACGCTGACTACGAGGACATGATGCGGCTCACCGAGGAGCTCTTCGTGAGGCTCGCGGAAGAGATCTGCGGAGGCCCGCGCATCCCTTGCGGCGACAACGAAGTGAGCCTGGAGCCGCCGTGGCAGCGGCTTTCCCTGACCGAGGGTGTGGCCCGGCACGCCGGGGTGGAGGAATCGGAGCTGGAAACGTTGCCGGGTTTGCGGGCGGTCGCGGACAAGCTGGAGCTCAAGCTCGATCCCAAACTGGACCGCGGCAAGCTCCTGGTGGAGCTCTTCGAGCACTTGGTGGAGCCCCGGCTGATCCAGCCGACTTTCGTCGTGGGCTATCCCCTGGAGGTCTCGCCTCTGGCCCGCCGGAGCAACGGCGACCCGCGGTTCGTCGATCGTTTCGAGCTTTTCATCGGCGGAAGGGAACTGGCCAACGCCTTTTCCGAGTTGAACGATCCCGACGACCAGCGCAGGCGGTTCGAGGAGCAGGCCGCCGCCCGGCGCGCTGGAGACGATACCGCCAGCGAGGTGGACGAAGACTATGTCCGGGCGCTGGAGTACGCCATGCCTCCGGCTGCCGGGGAGGGCATCGGCATCGATCGGCTGGTGATGCTGTTGACCGACTCGCCCTCGATTCGGGACGTCATCCTGTTCCCGCTCCTGCGTTCCTGACCATGCGTTACGAGTTGTTCGTAGGGTTGCGCTATCTCCGGGCCCGACGCAGCGAACGGTTCATCTCGCTGCTCACCCTGATCGCCATCCTCGGGGTCATGATCGCGGTGGTCACCCTCAATGTCGCCATTTCGGTGATGACCGGATTCGAGGAAGTCTTCCGGGACCGCATGCTCAGCCTCAATGCCCACGTCGTGCTGGTCAAGCCGGCAAGCTACCTGACCGGATACGACGAGATTGCCGGACGGCTGGAGAAACGGGACGACGTGAACACGGCGGCGCCGGCGCTCACCGGCCAGATCATTCTGACATCCGGGCGCCGGGTGTCCGGGGCCGTGGTACGCGGCATCGACCCGGACCGTGCCCCCGAGGACCTTGGACAATTCCTGCAGCAGGGACACCTGGGCGATCTGAAGACGCGCACGCCGGTCGTGGTGGACGGCCGGAACCTGGAACTTCCGGGGATCATCATCGGCGACCGGCTCGCGAGCCAGCTCCGGGTCCGCAAGGGCGATGCGCTCCAGGCGGTTTCACCCATCGGCAGCCCCACCGCGGTTGGAATCGTGCCACGGATACGGCGGTTCGCCGTCGTCGGCATCTTCGACTCGGGCATGCGCGAGTATGACAGCGGCCTGGTCTTTCTGAACCTCGCCGATGCGCAAGGGTTCTTCGGATTCGGAAAGGTCGCCACCAGCATCGAGATCACCGTCCCCCGGGTCGGGGAGGCGCCGCGAATCGCCGCGGAGATTCAAGCCACGGTGGGCCAGAGATACCTGGTGGAGGACTGGACGCGGCTGTGGCCCAACCTGTTCGCGGCGTTGCGGCTGGAGAAGACCGTATATTTCCTGGTGCTGTTGCTGATGGTGCTGATCGCGGCATTCAACATCGTCTCGACCCTGATCATGGTGGTGATGGAAAAGCGCAAGGACATCGCCGTGCTGCGCTCCATGGGCGCGTCCCGCGGCAGCATTCGACTGATCTTCCTCCTGAAGGGCTGGGTGATCGGCGCCATCGGGACGCTGTCCGGGGTGGTGCTGGGCTATGTCCTGGCGCTGTTGTTGAAGCGTTACCAGTTCATCGAGTTGCCCGAGGACGTCTTTCCCGTCTCCACCGTCCCGGTGAGCATCTCGCCCTTGTATTTCGCCCTCGTGGCGTTGGCGTCCCTGGCCATCTGCTGTCTGGCGAGCATCTATCCCGCGCGGCAGGCGGCCAGACTGCATCCCGTGGACGTCATCCGATACGAGTAGCAGACCGTGTCGTTCCTGATCGAAGCAAGAGGACTTGCGAAATCCTTTGCCGGCGGTGGCCGGCGGGTAGATGTGCTGAAGCACCTTGACCTGTCCCTGGGTCAAGGTGAACGGCTCGCCATCATCGGCGAGTCGGGTGTCGGCAAAAGCACCTTGTTGTACATCATCGGGACCCTGGAACGACCCGACGGGGGTACGCTGCACTACGAGGGACGCGACGTCACGCTCTGGAATGACGACGAAGTCTCGCGGCTGCGCAATCGGACCATCGGCTTCGTCTTCCAGTTCCACCACCTGTTGCCGGACTTCAGTGCCCTTGAGAACGTCATGATGCCGGCCCTTGTCGCGCGCTGGGACCGCCCCAAGGCACGAGAGTGCGCACGCGCGCTGCTGGCGACGGTCGGTCTCGAGCAACGGCTGACGCACCGGCCCGGCGAGCTATCCGGCGGCGAGCAGCAACGGGTGGCAATTGCACGCTCGCTGATTCTGGAACCGCGGGTCATGTTGGCGGACGAGCCCACCGGAAACCTCGATCCCGGGACCGCGGGCGAGATCGAGGATCTCCTGTGCGGACTCAACGAGGAACGCGGCCTGGGCCTGATCGTGACGACCCACAACCGACACCTGGCTGCCCGCATGAACACGCAAATGGAGCTTCGCGAGGGCCGGCTCTTTCCGGTTATGCCCTGAGGGTGTCCCGGGTGCCATGCCAGGACCGAACCTCCGGGTTCGGCTCTCTTCATGCTTTACAATGGTGCGGGAACTTGGTAGCAGAACAATGACAAATCCGAGTCTTTTCCGGGTATTGGCCAGTGTGGATCACTAGTAACAAAATCGCGGCGGTGCTTGCCGCCACCGTGTGTTGTCTCGCCGCATGGAACGGTTTGGCGGCCGGCGCCTCCGTCGTCAACGAAGTCCGCGTGCAGGGCAACCTGAGGGTCGAAGAGGACGCTGTCCGCTTGAGCATTCAAGCGCAGACGGGCGGACCTTTCGATCAGGCCGTGGTGGACCGTGACGTCAAGGCCATCTACCGGATGGGGTTCTTCGACGACGTGAGCGCGGATTTCTCGGCCGAGGGTATTCTGACCTATACGGTCAAGGAACGGCCCTACGTCAAGGACGTGGAGATTCTGGGCAACGACAAGGTTTCGACGGAGGACATCGAAGCGGCCCTCGGTATCAGGCAGCGGACGGCGCTGGACGCGGGCCGGCTCCAGGAAGGGCTGCAGAGAGTCCTGAGACTCTACAGCGAGGCGGGGCATGTCAACACCCGCGTCGACTATATACTGACGCCGGCGGAGAATAACCAGACGACCGTGACCCTGACCGTCGTCGAAGGCAAGACGCTGCTGATCAGGAAGATCACTTTCGAAGGAAACCGGGAGTTTCCCGACGACGAGCTCAAGGACAACATGAACACGAAGGAGGCTTGGCTCATTCCGTTCACGAGCCGCGGCCGCCTGGACCCCGACGTCCTCACCAATGACACCACGCTGCTGTCCTCCCTCTACTACGACCACGGTTTCGTCGATCACAAGATCGACGAACCGATCATTCTTACAAGGGATGAAGGGTTGGAGGTCGTCATCCGCATTCAGGAGGGCCAACGCTACCGGGTCGGCGTGGTCAGGGTCGGCGGGGACCTCGGCAGCGCCCCCAACAGGCTGCTGGACGACGTGACCCTGACCTCGGGGCAGGTCTTTCGCCGGAGCCGGCTGCTCAACGATGTAACCGCCCTTCAACAGCGGTACGCGGACCGTGGCTATGCGTTCGCGGATGTTTCTCCGGACACCCGGTTCGATCCCGCGGATCGCCTCGTCAACGTCACCTACATGATCAAGCGCGGGCCGCCGGTTTTCTTCGATCAAGTGAAGATCGCGGGGAACGTCAAGACACGCGACAAGGTGATTCGCCGCGAACTGGAGGTGGCGGAGAAGGGACGGTTCTCTTCCGCCAAGATCAGGGAAAGCCGGAACGCCCTGTTGCGCACCGGTTTTTTCAAGGACGTTACCGTGTCCACCGAGAAGACCGAGAAGGAGGACCAGGTCGACCTTCTGGTCAAGGTCGAGGAGGCCCCGACCGGGACATTCAGCGTCGGCGCGGGGTACAGCACGGCGAGCGCCTTCTCCTTCCGGACGTCCCTCGAAGAGCGGAACCTGTTCGGTACCGGCAGGCGGGGGTCGGCCAACCTCCTCCTCAGCAAGACCGATCAGGATATCGTCTTGGGCCTGGTGGAACCCCGTGTCCTGGACAGCCGCGCCGACCTCGGCTTCGATGTCTTCCATACCACCGCCGAGTACGCTTCCTGGACCAATCGGCGCAGCGGCTTCGCCACCCGGATCAGCGCGCCGCTGCGGTACGTCCGCCTGCCCTACTTCGGGCGCCGAGCGGATGTCCATGGCGTGGTGGGGCCCGAAGCGGAGCCGGGTTTCTCCATCCTCGACCATCTCCACGGGGGCATTGGCTACACGTTGTTCGATTCCAAGATCACCGATGTCGAGGCTGACGCGCCGTCGAGCATAGAAGCCGGCAAATCCCTCACCAGCGCGATTACGCCCAGGCTTTCCTACGACACCCGCAATCACTTTTTCGTGCCCACCCAGGGCACCCGCTCGGTGATGTCGGTGAAGCTTGCGGGACTGGGCGGCGACAACCGCTTCATGCGTAGCGACGCGTCCCTGTCCTGGTATTATCCCATTTTCAGGAACTTCGAGTGGGGCGAGAATTTCGCGGTGATGCTGGGCGGCCGGATCGGCTACGGCGCGACATGGACCGACCGCGAGCTGCCGTTGTTCGAGCGCTACTTCGCCGGCGGCATCAATTCGGTGCGCGGGTTCGAGTACCGCACCCTGGGACCCCGGGAATGTCCCAGGGACGATCCGGGGTGTGATGACCCCGAGACCATCGGGGGCAACAAGCAGCTCATCTTGAAAACAGAGCTGCATTTCCCGATCCTGGACCAATGGGGCTTCAGGGGCTCCATGTTTCTGGATCAAGGACAGGCGTTCGGGCCGTCCCAGAACATTCGTCTCGAGGATCTCAAGCGGGCACTGGGTCTGGCGATGCAGTGGCAATCCCCCATCGGCCCGATCAAATTGAGCTGGGCGTTCCCTCTGAACGCCGACCCGTCAGATCGCAAGGAAGTTCTCGGATTCGCCTTCGGAGCAGTGGGCGGTCTTTGATGTGAGGAAGGCTTTCTAGGAGGTTATGGTGATTCGAGTCATTCTGCTTGTTCTGCTGACGGCGCTGGCGGCTCCGGCGTGGGGTCAGGACCTCAAGGTAGGCTTCGTCAACCTCCAGAGGGCCATCAGCGTGTCGCAGCGCGGGAAGGACGCCCGCAAATCGTTTCAGGCCGCCCTCAAGGACAGGCGAGAAGCACTGTCGAAGGAGCAAAAGGCCATCGAGAAACAGGGCAAGGACCTGGAGAAGCAGGCCCTCCTGATGAAGGAGAGCGAGCGGGCCAGAGCGCGGCGGCAGTTTCAACTGCGCGTGCGCGACCACGAACGCAAGATGCGGGACGTGCGGGAGGAGCTGGCCCTCAAGGAACGCGAAATCACCGACGAGATCCTGAAGGACCTCCAGAAGATCATTGTGGAAGTGGGCAAGACAGGCAAGTTCACGATGATACTCGAGCGAAGCCAACTGCTCTATACCGACAAGGGGACCGACATCACCGACGACGTGATCGAGCTCTACAACAAGCGTTTTCTGAAGAAGCCGGTCGACAAGAACAGGTGACGAGCCCAGGCAAATCGCTCGCGGACCTCGCCGAGATGGTCGGTGGACGGGTGATCGGCGACCCTGACGTGACCATCGGAAGGGTGGCTCCCATCCAGGACGCGGGTCCGGGAGACATCACCTTCCTCGGACACTCGCGGCATCGCCGGCACTTGTCTTCCTGCAAGGCCAGCGCGGTCATCGTGGACGACGCGACGCTGCCCCGGTCCAACCTGAACTTCCTTCATGTCGACGACGCCTACCGCGGGTTTGCCCGGATCCATGGGCTGTTCAATCCCCCGACGGCCCATCCGGCCGGTGTCAGTCCCTTGGCCGTCGTCGATCCCACTGCCGTCATCGGAGTGGACGCGGCCCTGTACCCGCATTGCTACGTGGGCACCAACGCCCGGATCGGCGACAAGACCGTACTCATGCCCGGGGTCGCCGTCGAAGCAGGGGCGCAAGTCGGCAAGGGTTGCGTGCTCCATCCCAACGTGACGGTGGCGGAGCGTTGCCGCATCGGCGATGGGGTCATCCTCCACGCCGGGGTCGTGATCGGGAGCGACGGTTTCGGATATGCCGGTCACGGCCCGCAAAGGCTCAAGGTGCCCCAGGCCGGCATCGTGGAGATTGCCGGCGACGTGGAGATCGGAGCGAACACGACGGTGGACCGGGCCACCATCGGCACCACCCGGATCGGAGCGGGGACGAAGATCGATAATCTCGTGCAGATCGGGCACAATGTGGTCATCGGCGAACGTTGTCTGATCGTTGCCCAGACGGGGATCGCGGGCAGCACCGTCGTGGGCGATGACGTGGTCATCGCCGGGCAGGTCGGCATCAAGGATCACCTGGAGATCGGGCAGCGGTCGGTGATCGGCCCCAGGAGCACCGTGTTGCAGTCGGTTCCACCCGACTCCGTGCTGTCCGGTGCGGTCACGGCCGCTCCCCACCAGGAGTGGCTCAGGGTGATGCGGCTGTTGCCGAAGCTGTCCACGTTATGGCGGCGAGTGTCCAAGATCGAGCGAAGCATCCGTACTCGGACACAGCGGGACGACAAGGGAGTTTCGTGAGGACATGATGGACGTAAACGAAATACGCAAGCTGATCCCGCATCGGTATCCGTTCCTCCTGGTGGACCGAATCGTGGAGGTGGAGCCCAATCGACGTATCGTGGGCATCAAGAACGTAACCGTCAACGAGAGCTTCTTTCAGGGGCATTTCCCCAATCGGCCCATCATGCCCGGCGTACTGATCTGCGAAGCCATGGCGCAGGTGGCCGCCATCCTGGCAGGGTGCAGCGATCATGACCCGGACAAGGTCTTCGTCCTGACCAGTCTGGATCGGGCGAAGTTCAAACAGCCGGTGGAGCCGGGCGATCAGCTCAGGATCGAACTGGAGATTTCGAGGCGGCGTAAGAACTACTTTCGCCTGGCCGCCCGCGCAACCGTGGATGGCAAGCAGGTGGCCGAGGCGGAGTTGTCGGCGATGGAGATGTCCGTCTACTGACCTGTCCGGGTCGACGGCTCGTAGCGAGGTATTTGCCGCTGACTGACAACACGCAAGCGATGCCCGTCGACAAGGTCGGCCTTATTGCCGGCAGCGGTCGGTTCCCCTTGATATTCGCGCAGAGTGCGCGGGAGGTCGGGGTCCGTGTCATCGCGGTGGCGCACCGCGGGGAGACCGCTGAAGAAATCGAACAGTTCGCCGACCAGGTCACCTGGATTCGCGTGGGACAACTGGGAAAGATCATCCGCACCTTTCACAAGGCCGAGGTCCGCAACGCGGTGATGGCCGGCGGAATTCAAAAAGTGCGGCTGTTCGCCAATTTCCGGCCCGATCCGAGAGGGCTGGCGCTCCTGGCTCGAACGAGGAGCCGCGACGATGACCAGTTGCTGCGGGGTGTGGCCGGCGAGCTCGAACGCGAGGGG